>JBFZEO010000177.1:0-11979 GCA_041306845.1 Spirochaetota bacterium | reverse complement strand
AATAATCTGGGAAAGATTTGTTTCCTCTCAGATGATAAATTCTGTGTATTCCAGTGAGTCTGTTCTAATATCCGGTAATAATGTTGTATTTAAGATATCAAATTCTAAACTAATTACCCCCGGTTTTAATAATGTACTCAATTTTCTGAAATCTAAAGAGACTCAGAAGCAGACAAAATTACCCGAGCTTTCAGAAAAAGAGAGTGTGGAACTGAAAGATATTGAGCCGGAGCAGCATTTTACACAACCGCCGCCAAGATATACTGATGCTTCTATTGTAAAGTTTTTGGAGGAGAATGGGATTGGTCGTCCGTCAACTTATGCGCCGACAATTTCAACCTTGATTGACCGTTACTATGTTGTGCGTAAGGCAAGACAGATTGAGCCGACTGTTTTAGGTAAACTGATTAACAAGATAATCGTTGAGGCTTTCCCTAACATTGTAAATATTGACTTTACGGCAAATCTTGAGTCACAGCTTGATGATATCGCCGCGGGCAAGATGGAGCGAGTGAAATTATTGAGCGATTTCTACGACCCATTTAAAGAGAGTCTTGAAGTTGCCCTCAAGACACTTGAAGATCACAAAAAAGCATTCGATCAGGAGACCGATGAGGTTTGTGAAAAATGCGGCTCTAAGATGATTAAAAAATTAGGAAAGTTCGGGTTCTTTCTGGCTTGTTCCAATTTTCCTGCGTGTAGAAATTCCAAGACCATTCCGCTGGCTGATTGTCCTGCCGATGGCTGCAACGGTAAAATCATTCCAAGAAAAAAAGGGGCACGCGGCAAGGAATTTTACGGATGTACTAATTATCCTGAGTGTCAGTTTGTAACCTGGTTTAAGCCTACTGATGTAAAATGTCCGAAATGCGGTAAATTTCTTGTTGAAAAGAATGATAAAGTTCGTGGTTTTTACAAAGCGTGTGTCGATGACAACTGCGGATATAAACAGATCGAAGATAGTTCGACGGATGTACCGGATAATGAATCCTGAAGAACTAATTGTTAATTACACTGAATATCTAAACAGTAACAAGGGGATGTCTCCACATACCGTAAAGGCGTATATTAATGATCTTTTTATCTTTCTTGATTATATAAAGAAAGAAAATATTGATTTTGATAAGATAAACAGATCGGATATCAGAAGTTTTTTTGCTGCTCTGAGGCGTGATCACAGTAAATCATCAATAAACAGATTAATAAGCAGTGTCAAAAGTTTTTATAAGTTTTGTATTAAAAAGAAAATAATTAAGATTAGTAATTTCCTCGATGTTGAATCTATAAAGAATGATAGAACTCTTCCTGCTTTTTTGTTTGACAAGGAGTTTGATGATCTTGTCTCTTTTGAGTGCAACGACCGGTTTGACTTTCGTGATAAACTAATCTTTGAGATTATTTTTTCGACCGGTGTCCGGGTTTCTGAACTTCAGAATATCGATTTGCAGAATATCGACTCTGTGCGTAAAAGCATAAAGATAACAGGAAAGGGTAATAAAGACAGGATTGTTATATTTGGTGAGAAATGTTTATCGTCTTTGAACGCTTATTTAGCTTGCAGGGGAGAATTTAAACCGCCTGTCGATGAAAGGGCACTTCTCCTGAACGAATCAGGAAAGAGATTGTCTGATCGCGGGATACGCTACATTCTCGATAAAAGACTGCTGAACTCATCGCTTAACAAACACATTTCCCCCCATTCTCTAAGACACTCCTTTGCAACCTCGATGCTGCGGAATGGAGCTGATATAAGAACGGTTCAAATGCTTCTCGGACACTCAAATCTATCAACGACTCAAATTTATACTCATGCAACAATCGAAGCATTAAAGGATGTTTATATGAGATTTCATCCGCACAGTAAAAATAAATAAAGAAATTGGTTGCTAAATAAAATTATTTTATTAAATTAAAATATAAGTTTTTTTACAGGAAGAAGATATGGGAAATAAAGAAAGATGGCGTTCAACAACGGTTATTGCAGTAAAAAAGGACGGCGAGGTTTCTATGGCTGCCGATGGTCAGGTAACTCTCGGTAATACCGTAATGAAATCCAATGCGAAAAAGATAAGAAGAATATATAATGACAGTATTTTGATCGGATTTGCCGGAAGTACTGCTGATGCTTTTAATCTTTTTGATAAATTAGAAGATAAAGTTAATGAGTTCAGAGGAGACATTTTAAGGGCGTGCGTGGATCTTGCTAAAGATTGGCGGACGGATAAAATTCTAAGAAAGCTGGAGGCGATGCTGATCGTTGCTGATAAGAATAATATACTGATTGTTTCTGGAAGCGGGGATGTTGTTGAGCCGGATGTTCCGGTGGCGGCGATAGGGAGCGGAGGTAATTATGCCTTGTCTGCTGCCAGAGCTTATCTCGAATCTTCAAATTATAGCGCACACGATATTGCTCAGAAATCACTTAATATTGCAGGGGACATCTGTATTTATACAAATCATTCAATAATTGTAGAGGATATAAAATGAATTTAATTTCAGAGGATAGTTTGACTCCGAAGGGTATCGTTGAGGAGTTAGACAAATATATAATTGGTCAAAATGAAGCAAAAAAAGCAGTTGCGATTGCACTGAGAAACAGGTACAGAAGAAAACTCGTGCCGGAAGATATCAGGGAAGAAATTGCTCCGAAAAATATAATTATGATAGGACCGACTGGTGTCGGCAAAACTGAGATAGCAAGGCGTTTGGCAAAACTGTGCAGGGCACCTTTCGTGAAGGTGGAGGCCACTAAATATACAGAAGTTGGGTATGTCGGGCGCGATGTTGAGAGTATAGTTAGGGATCTTGTCAACGTATCTATTAATCTTGTAAAAAAAGAGATGAGAGAATCAGTTCTTGATGATGCAGAGAAGAAGACTGAGGAAATTTTACTTAACCATCTTCTGCCAGGACAGGATGAGAGGAATCAGTCAGAAATGACAACAAGAGAGAAATTTAGAGGACTTTTAAACGAGGGCAAACTGGACGATAGGTTTGTTGAGATAATGGTTAATAGCAATGTCTCTCCCGGAATAGAGATGTTTTCCGGTGCTGGATTTGAGGCAATGGGAATAAATCTTTCTGATCTTGGGAATATGTTCGGCGGCGGAACAAAACAAAAGAAGAAGAAGGTAACCGTAAAGCAGGCTAAAAAACTAATACTCGAACAGGAGATTGAAAAACTTCTGGATATGGATAAAGTTGCAGATATTGCTATTGACAGAGCTGAAAATGACGGGATTGTTTTTATCGATGAGATAGATAAGATTGCGGTGAAATCAAGGTCGTCAAGCGGCGGCGAGGTGTCACGCGAGGGGGTTCAGCGGGATCTTCTCCCGATTGTTGAAGGCTCTCAGGTGAATACGAAGTATGGCCCGATTAAAACGGATCATGTTTTGTTCATAGCTTCCGGAGCTTTTCACATGAGTAAACCGTCAGACCTTATCCCGGAATTGCAGGGGAGGTTTCCAATCAGAGTGGAACTCAAAAGTCTTTCAAAGGATGATTTTTATGAAATTTTATCGAAACCGAAGAACGCTCTTATAACACAGTATAAAGAGTTGCTTAAGACTGAGAATGTTGATCTTGTTTTTACAGATGATGCGATACACTCGATAGCTCAATATGCGTATGATGTTAATTCGGATACAGAAAATATCGGTGCAAGACGACTTCATACCATTCTCGAAAAACTATTGGAAGACATAAATTTCAATGCGGTAGAAATGAGCGGTCAGAAAACGGAAATTACCGGTGATTTTGTTACAAAAACATTAAAGAGTATAACCGAGAATAAAGACTTATCTAAATATATTTTATAAGAGATTTATGGTAAAAACCGGATTTGATATCCGGTTTTTTTGCATAATTTTAAATAAGCCCCGATGAACAAAAGCTAAAAAAATCATTATTCCCAATGATAACATGATCTATAATGTCGATTCCTATAAGATCTCCGATCTCCTTTAATCGTTTTGTAATATCTATGTCCTCATTGCTGGGGTTTACGTTATTTGATGGGTGATTGTGAACAAGTATTAAGGCTGCGGCTCTATCCTTTAATGCGTAATGAAAAACTTCCCGGGGATGAACAAGGCTCTTGTTTAGAGTTCCTATGAATAAAACACGTCTTTTTATCATAGAATGAGAACCGTCAATGGATATCGTTATGAAATATTCCTGATTTTTATGCCCGTAACTTCTCAGTAACTTATAAATATCGGTCGCTGATTTTATTTTAATCCCCTTGTCATTATAAAACCGTCGGCCAAGTTCGACAGCAGCAAGTATTCTTGATGATTTTACAAATCCAACTCCAGTTATTTTATCAAGATTTTGAGTGTCGATAATATTGTTATTCATCTCGATCTTTCTGGCAATCTCTCTTGCTGTGTTGTACACATTTTTTCCTTTTGATCCGGTACCGATGAGAATGGAAAAAAGATCATTGGTACTCAATGCTCTTACCCCTCTCAATTTTAATTTTTCTCTTGGAGTGAGAGATGTTGAACTCTCCTTTACATACATATCCATTTTTCACCTCTTTGAAATTTGTTATATAGTCCACCAAAAAAAACATTATTCTTTTTTTAAAGTGTCCTATATATATTAATTGCTTTTTCGATGAGTTTTAATTACAGATATATTTACAAAAGATAAGATTTCTTCTATAAATGTTAAATAAGTTGATAAATAACACAAACAAAGATAAATGAGGTTAAAATGAGTATTAATTCAATATCGCCGGTAGATGGAAGATACGGATCGAAAACTAAGGACTTGTCTCCATTTTTTAGTGAAAAGGCACTTATTGGTTATAGAATAAAGGTTGAAATCGCATATCTTCAGAAACTTTCTGAGAATGGGATAGGCGGATTAAGAAAATTTACACAGGAAGAAAGGAAAATTCTTGATTCTTTACCATTGATAGCAGATGAAGATGCCGAGGTTGTAAAGTCGATAGAAACGAAGGGATACAAAGATATCCCGGCAACAAATCATGATGTAAAAGCCGTTGAATATTTTATAAAATTGAAGTTAAAAGATACGAGTATGGCAGATGTTCTTGAAATGGTTCATTTTGCATTAACAAGCGAAGATATAAATAATACATCGATGGCGCTTATGATAAGGGATGCTGTAAATTCTATAATGATAAAATATATCGAGGATGTTTATTCCGCATTGTATAAAATCGCACATGAGAATAAAAATCTTCCTATGTTAGCAAGAACTCACGGACAGCCGGCGAGCCCCACAACATTTGGTAAAGAAATTCTTGTGTTTGTTAACAGATTAAAAGAGGAGATTAAAGTTTTGAAGGATACTTCCATTTTTGCCAAGCTGAATGGAGCTACCGGTAATTTTAATGCTCACTCTGTTGTTTACCCGGATATTGACTGGTATAACTTTTCAGAATTATTTATAGAGAGTCTCAATAATGATTTAAAGTGCGGAGCTTCTGATTTTATGAAGTCGGTAAAGATTAATATTAAATTTAATCCGGTTACGATTCAGATAGAACCGCATGATTCATATGTTAGAATTTTTGATTCGTTTAAAAGACAGAATATGATTTTAATTGATCTTTGTCAGGATATCTGGCGTTACATCTCCGACGGCTGGATTAAACAGAAAGCAGTTAAAGGCGAGATCGGATCATCTGCGATGCCGCATAAAGTAAATCCGATAGACTTTGAGAATGCAGAGGGTAACTTTGGGATAGCAAACGCACTCTTTTCATTCTTTGGAATGAAACTTCCTGTATCAAGACTTCAGAGAGATCTGACAGATAGTACGGTTCAGAGGAATATTGGAGTTGCTTTTGCACATACAATGGTTGGTTACCAATCTTTATTAAAGGGGTTGAGCAAGATATCGATAGATAATAACGCAATACTTGAGGCGCTCCTTGATACTCCGGAGGTGATTGCGGAGGCTTACCAAAATATATTGAGGGCAGAAGGCGTGGACAAACCTTATGAGTTATTAAAAGAGGTTACTCGAGGTAAAGATGTTACGATAGATGATTTTATTGCCCTTGCTGACCGGTTGAGTGTTTCTGAGAATGTGAAGAGTAAATTAAAATCCATAAGGCCCGAAAATTATGTCGGGATAGCCGCACAGATAGTTGATAAATTTGATCCTGTGATATAAAAACTCAGCTCTAAAAACCGGAGATTTAATTTTTACAAACAAGTTAACCGGTTTTTAGAGCTGCTTTATCACAAAAGAGATGTTGATTTAATTAATTATTTTCGTCATAATATCATCATGGTAGCGTACAGATTACATAACGGGAAAAAATATCCATTCTTTAATCTAAAACAGAATTCTAAAAAAGAATACATTTTCTTGCCGAATGAGAACTTCATCCGTGACGGAGAGTTAAGTCTTATCATCAACAGTAAAATATACAATCTGAGATATCCGGGATTACCATGTTCAAGGAAAGAGAATTTACCGCTTAGATTGACCGTTTTTTATGAGAATGGTGAATTACTTTTTGATTTAAATTGGCTCGGCAATAATTCCAAAATAAGAGTGCAATATAAAAAGAATCGGCTTTTGACAAGTTTAATTACTGTTGCTTTATTGTTTATAGCAATCGCATCGGTTTGGTTCGTTAGTAAGATTCAAAAAACTAATGGTGACAAAGATAATTCCCAGACTTCAGTTGTTCCTGTCACCGCTTCTGTAGAGAGAGTGCTGCCCATTCCAAAAATCAACAAAATAAGTTTATCTGATTTCTTAAGAGATAATCCTATCTACTTTAGGAAAAATACGGTGGAATTAATGCCCGGTGAGAATGTAAAGATTGAAGGGCTGATTGAAATTGTTAATAATGAAGCGGGAAGTTTTGATTTAATCATAGCCGGTCACAGTAATCCGACAGGTAATTCGGATCTTGAACTGCAACTGAGTAAAGAGCGGGCAATTAGTATTCAAGAATTGATTCGCGGCAGGATAGGGGATAGGATTGGTTATAAGATTGTATATTTTGGAAGCGATAAACCGGTTATCAGATTTATTACAAGCGAAGAGGAGGAGCAGTTAAACAGGAGGGTGGAATTATTGATGGAGGAAAAATAGATATTTTTCTAAATAATTCGGGATTTGGTATCGCCGGGAGCGGGACGGATAATTTGACTTCTGATCGGGCGGTTTCGCTCAACATGGGGTTTATTATCAGTGCAAAAAGTTCTATGATTGGCGATAATCCTGATGTTCAGGAAATTGCACATGATATGAGATTTCTTTCGATCGCTTTGAACGGTAAGTCTATTCTGCTTCCCGAGTATGTTGTTTCATTGAGTATCGCAAGGAATGAGAAACGGATAAAATCGTTTTTCTCCATTCAAAAAAAGCAGATAATCGGCTATAAATTGGAGATAACAGATTATAGTTTAACGAAAGCTGTTAAGACCGGTACAGTATTGAAGAATGGAGCTGTTGTAAGTACAGCGTTGCTGAGTTTGAATAATAGTCATCCTGTTATATACTCAAGGGATTTTATCGGATATTTTTTTGAGTTTTGTTTCAGCGGAGTTGCCTGGTTTTTAGTTCCTGACAATGGTAATCCGGTGCGATGTAAATTTAGTTTTAGCAGAATTCCTATTCTTGCTTTTAAATCAGAAAACTCAAAGTTAAATGCGGCATCCGAAAAAATATCGAAGCAAATCTTTTACGATATCGTAAAAAGAAAAAATGTTGAAGTTAAATTTATATAGAATTTGATTTTAAGATTCTTTATAAAAAAAGAAACCACCGAAGACTCCGGTGGTTTCTTTTTGTTAATATCCTAATTTCTTTAATGCTTTGTCCGCTTCAACCCTTAATGGTTCTCCGTATTCTGCCGCTGACTTTACTCTTAGGAGTTCATCATAAGCTGCTTCCGATGATTTTGCTGTATTTCCTAGTGCTCTTATAATAGCTGTCATTATCAAGGCACCTTCATTCTGCCCGTAACCTGTTTTTGAGCCATCTTTTGTTTTATCATTAAAATATTTGATTTTGTTGATTAGCACAGATACCGCTTCCGGAGTTGCTATCTTCTCGAGGGCGTCAATATTCGTCAATATTCTATTAATATTTTCCTTTGCGCTGTCTTTTATTAAGAAGTTTTCATCCCATTTTCGTTCGATCATTCTTACGGCTTCCGGCGAAGAGGCTTTTAGATTTCCAAGATTTGTAACAGCTGTATCTTTAAGCTCCTCTTGAAGTCTCTTTGTTACCGGGTCTTTTGATCCGAGTGTTGCAAGTCCCCGCTCAACACCTAAGATCATAATCCTTATCTTGCCGTCGTTGGACGACTGTGAATTATATATGTAGTTAACAAGCGCAATAACTATGTCAAGTCTCTCTTCGCTTATTATCATATCCGATGCAACGGATGCAGGATCGTTAGTTACTTTCTTTATAGTTTCTGAGGCCAGCAGTCTTATTTTTTCAGAATAGTTAGGAATTGATGCATAGAAGAGATATTTAAATGATGACGGATCTTTATATTCTCCGAGTGCTGATACTAACCCGTAAATTTCCTCTTCTATACCTTTTGTACCAGCGGCACCGCCTCTTCTATGAGCGTCATTATAATCTTTCATTAGAAGATTTAACCAGCTTAGATTGTCTTTATTGCCAATTTTTCCGATAGCAGATAAGATCTCTCCTCTGATAATGTTGTTGGTTACATAATCATACAGAGCTTTAAGTTTTATTGATGCCTCAGTGATTTTGAGGCTGCCGGCTGTTTTTGCTGTGTACAGAATCCATTCTTCCGCATCTCTCCGTATGCTTACATTTCGCTCGATTCCGTAGTTGATTTGTTCATCAAGTATGTCGAGAATGAGACTTTTAAATGTTTCATCGGCGTTAAGACTTATCTCTTTAACTTTGTCCCGTTTTTCCTTAATATCTACGGCTTGACTGTAGATTTTGCGAAAATATTTAGCATCATTTTTTGCATATAGTGATAAACAAAAAATAAAAGTAAGACCGATTATAATCAATTTTTTTAACATCTTTTTGCTCCAGTAAAATTTAGTTACGATTATTTTAAGTAATTTTCCAAGTAAAGTCAATAAGAGGCATTCTTAATTTGATATGACCGGTATATCTTCCTGAATAGCGGTATAATAAAAAAAATAATAATAAATGTTGCAATTAATATTAGATAAGCGCACCACATAGGTATTGTGTGAACTTCTGCTGATTTTATGTTGTTGAGAATGTGTATTATTTTTAAATAAATTTCAGTGAACAATGTCATGAGGTAAAAAAGAACACTTAGTTTTATAAACATTGTGATAATTATCAGTACTGATAATATTCCAAAAAGATAGCCGAATAACGGAACTGTTATGATGCTGGTTATAATTGACATGTACGGGAATTTTCCAAATATGCTTATTTGTACAAAAGTTACCGCAAACGATGCAGAAAGGGAGATTGAGATGTTTTCTTTTATTATTTTTGGTATCCATTCCGGTAGGTAGGATATTATTTTTTTATTTAGAAGTATGATCCCTGAGGTTGCGAGGAATGAGAATTGGAATCCGATATCGTAGATAACGTATGGGTTTATGAACGACAATATAATCCCTGATAAAGAGAGGATCGATATCGAAGATGTTTTAAAGGAATAAATAAAAAATATAGACTGAATTATAAACATCAAATATGATCTGGAGCTCGATGCCGAAGGAACAAGCATAATCATATAAATGCTGAGGAAAATCATAGTAATGACTACCGATTTTATCCTTGAGAGAAAGATAAGAAAAACGTTCATTATAGCAGAAGATATAAATACGAGATGAAATCCGCTGATGGCGAGAATATGCACCATTCCCGTATTTTGAAATTCTTTATTTATATCATCATCGAGAATTGAACGTAATCCGAAAAAAATTGAACATATAAATCCGTAAACTCTGCTGTTCAACCCTGATTTTAGACGGGTCAGCATAAATTCTCTAAGTTTATGAATTTTCCTTATTACAGGATTTATTTTGTTGGGTAGATTTAATTTTGATATATCTTGTCTTTTTATATTTGAGATTCCATAAATTCCATTGTTTGAAAGGTATTCCCTGTAATGGAAGGTGTTTATTTCTTTCATGGGAAGATAAACGGTTTTTTTTATGAGAATCCATTCTCCATCGCAAATATCGATCGGTTCTTTCCATTTTAGCATGATCTTAAAAGGAACGATTTCCCTATAAACAGAAGTCGATTTAAATTTAACCGATTTGACAGTAAAAACCGCCTGATATTTTTGATTCTTAATCCGTATTCCGCCCTGGATATGTCCGGTGAAACTCTCGATGTTATAGATAATGTTTATTGATCTTTTATGGTTTTTTTCAACATGCTTGAGATTGATAAAATGAAACGTGATGAGAATAAATATCAGTAGAGTTACGAGAATTCTATTCTTTAAGAAAAAAAGAGAGAACCCGAAAAAAACAACGAGGAAAAATAAATAAATCGGAGCCGATTTTACAAAGGAAATTGTTATGAGGATAGATGAAATAAAAAATATCAAAGGTAGACTGATAATTTTTTGGTAGTCTTTAAATGTTTTGTTCATATAGATATTAAATGAAAAAATTACGATTTTCTGTTACGGAAAATAATAAATTTTAAGAATTTTCTCGTTTTTTGAAATATTTATTGTATATTATTATTCTACATAATTTAAATGAGGTTTTTATGAGTGATATAAATATTAGACCTGCGACAGTAAATGATGTTTCTCTGATTGTTGCGCTTGTTAATTTTTATGCAGACCAACAATTGATGTTGCATAAGACAGCTTATAAGGTGTATACCTCTCTGCGGAATTTTTTTGTCGCAGAGAAAGATGGTGACGTTATCGGGTGTGTTGCGTTGAGTGTTCTCTGGGGCGATCTGGCAGAGATTTGCTCTCTTGCCGTAAAAAAAGAGTATATCGGTAAAGGTGTAGGAAGAGCGCTTGTCGAGAGGTCGATAGAGGAAGCGAAACTGTTGAAAATTCCGAGACTTATTTCTTTGACATATCAGGATAAATTTTTTGAAAAACTTGGATTCCGATTGGAAAATAAGAATCTATTCCCCAGAAAACTCTGGCGCGAGTGTCTTGAGTGTCCGAAGCTTGAGAAGTGCGACGAGCTTGCTTATGTTTTAGATCTATAGTTTTTTTAGTGAGGTAAAAAGTGTTTGTTGGAATGTTGCTGAGCGGAGTTATAAATTTTATCCTCTGTGTTCTTGTTTGCTTGACTATCCTTTATTTGAGTTTTAAGTTTTTTGGGATTCTCACACGTAATATCGATCTTTATTATCAGATAAGACGGGATAATCTTGCCGTTGCGATAGTGGCTGTCTCTTTTGTGATAAGCATCTCAATCGTTCTGACACAGGCAATAAACCCGTTTATATACATGATTAATTCCATTTTTTTTGAGAATAGTATCAGCGTCGGAGCTATCGTTGTTAATGCTATAAAACTTCTGGTAATTTTCATCGCTATTATGTTTTTTGCATTTATCATAATCTGGTTTAGTCTAAAGGTTTTTTCCTTAATAACTCCGGGTGTGGATGAGATGAAAGAACTTAAAGATAATAATGTCTCTATTGCCATTTATATAGCAACACTTGTTATATCTGTAAGTTATATTATAACAGATCCGGTTGGTGATATACTAAAGAGCTTTCTAAATGTTACCCGCATTGAGTCGTCGGGCATTATCATATCCGGGATTGATCTAAACCGGTTTGTGCACGGTTCCATTCAACTGCTCATCGCACTGCTCGGTTCGATTGTCGTTATATCTGTAAGTTTTTTTATACTGCGTCTGATGACAAATAATTACAGGGATTTATCTGAGTTAAAATTTAATAATATCGCACTTTAAATACTTGCCTCGTCATATGTTGCAGTGATCATGATATTGACTCGCAGTTCACTTTATCCGGTTAATATGAAAATTGTAATTATAT
>JBFZEO010000176.1:0-4674 GCA_041306845.1 Spirochaetota bacterium | reverse complement strand
GAGTGCACCTAATATTATTGCGTTGCAGCCAAATATCTACTTTTACATATCCACGGTTGTTATTACGACCACAGGAACGCTACTTTTGATGTGGTTGGGTGAGAGGATTACTGCGAATGGAATTGGTAACGGAATATCGTTGATAATTTTCGCAGGGATAGTTGCGAGAATGCCGAATGCAGTTATGCAGCTTTTTGATAAAGTAAACAAAGGCTCTCTCGAAATTCCATTGGTCCTTTTTATCATAATAATGTTTATATTTATTATATCGTTGATAATTTTTGAACAGCAGGGTCAACGAAAGATTCCTGTAAATTACGCAAAAAGGATTGTTGGGCGGAAAATGTATGGTGCTCCAAGTACCTACCTTCCACTCAAAATAAATCCGTCAGGTGTAATTCCTATCATTTTTGCAAGTTCTGTATTAGCCTTTCCACATACTATTGCAGAAGCTTTTAGAGGTGTTTCATGGTTGGGCAAAGTAAGTACATTCTTACAAGCTCCCGGAGTACCATATATGGTAGTATATTCTTTACTGATAGTTTTTTTTGCATACTTCTACACTCAGGTAACACTGAACCCCATTGAAATTGCAAAGAACATCAGAGAGAACGGCGGCTCTATACCAGGGATACCTGTCAACAAAGTTGAAGAATACTTGACAAGGGTTCTTAATAGAATAGTTTTACCTGGATCGTTGTTTCTGGCATTGATAGCGATTATTCCGACTATTGTTATAAATCTTGTTCCGGAATTTCCGCAGAGTTTTGCGTATCTTTTAGGTGGAACATCGTTAATAATCATAGTTGGTGTAGATCTTGATACGATGTCGCAGATTGAGGGGCATTTAAAAATGCACCATCAGGAAGGGATTGTTAAAAAAGGTAGAATTAGATCGAGAAACTTTTAGTACTATATTTTTTTGAGAGGAATAAAATGAAAGTTAGAGTAAGTGTTAAGCCTATATGCGATAAATGCAGGGTTATAAAAAGAAATGGGGTTGTTAGAATTATATGTGACAATCCAAGACACAAACAGAGACAGAAATAAGGAGTAAAAGATGGCCAGAATTGCGGGTGTTGAGTTACCAAATAAACCGGTTGAGATATCTTTGACATACATTTACGGTGTTGGTAGAAGCAATGCAAAGGAGATCTTAGCTAAAGCTAATGTAAAGTTAGGACAAAGAATTAATGACTTGTCTGAAAGTGAAATAAATGAGATAAGAAAGATTCTTGAGAATGAATATTTAATTGAAGGTAAATTAAGAAGTACAGTTCAGTTGAATATTAAGAGACTTATGGATATTGGTTGTTTTAAAGGTTTAAGACACAGAAAAGGGTTGCCTGTTAATGGTCAGAGAACTAAAACCAATGCAAGAACCAGAAAAGGTAAGAGAAAAACAGTTGCTGGTAAGAAAAAATAACATAAAATAGGAGTAGTAAATTGGCTGCTAATAATAAAACTACAACAAAGAAAAAAGAGAAGAAAGTTATTGGAAGTGGTAGAGTATATATTCAAGCATCTTTTAATAATACAATAATAACAGTTACTGATAAAAAAGGTAATGTTTTATCTTGGTCATCTTCAGGATCTATGCAGGGTTTTAGAGGTGCAAAGAAATCTACACCATTCGCCGCTCAGCTTGTATCTGAGACTGCTGCTAAAAAAGCGGTAGAAACTTACGGATTGAAGGATGTGGATGTTTTCGTTAAAGGTCCAGGTGTCGGCAGAGAATCGGCAATTAGAGCTCTGGATTCTGTCGGCTTAAAAGTTAATATCATAAAAGATATTACTCCTGTACCGCACAATGGATGTAGACCTAAGAAGAGAAGAAGAGTGTAAGTAGGAGAGTGAGATGGCAAGAAATTTAGAACCAAAAGGTAAAATTGTAAGAAGATTTGGAATAAATATATTTGGTAGTGATAAATTTAATAAAATACTTGATAGAAAACCTAACATGCCTGGTAAGGATTCATCTTATAAAAGAAAGAAATCTTCGGTATATGGTACTCAGTTAATGGAAAAACAGAAACTGAAGTTTATGTACGGTTTGCTTGAGAGACAGTTTAGAAAGTATTTTAAACTGGCGGCAAGAACGAAAGGTATCACCGGTGAAAACTTGATAGAGATATTAGAAAGAAGACTTGATAATGTAGTATACAGAATGCACATTGGTTCTACAAGAGATCAGGCTCGTCAGCTTGTAGGTCACAGACATATACTTGTTAATGATAAAATTGTTGATATCCCGTCTTACCAGGTTAAGGATGGGGATAGAATTAGCGTGAAAGAGAAATCCTTGAGTAATGTTATGATTAAAGAATCTCTTAAGAAAGTAGGTACAACTGGAGTTGTTCCGTGGGTTGATGTGAATGCAGATTCTTGTTCTGGTACATTCAAACAAGCACCGAGAAGAAATGAGATTCCGGATCTTGCTGGAATTAATGAGCAGTTGGTAGTTGAACTTTATTCTAAATAATCTATAGGAGAGCGTTGTGAATCAGAACTTACTGGTAAAAGGGTTTCCTAAGCCTAAAAATATAATATATGAAAAAGGTGACATGACCTCTAATTATGGAAAATTTACAATATATCCTTTTGAAAGGGGTTTTGGTCATACTGTAGGGAATGTTTTTAGAAGAGTTTTATTGTCATCTATACCGGGTTTTGCTATATCCGCGATCAGAGTTCAGAGTCAGAATAAGAATGGTGAGTTAAAAGTTTTATCTTCACCATTTGAAAATATCCCTGAAGTGAAAGAGGATACGTTTGATATCATAAATAACTTGAAAAAAGTTAGCGTGAAATTACTGGACGATATCGAATCTAGGACTATAAGGATAGAAAAAAAAGGGGCTTGTGTTATAAAGGCCTCTGATTTGCAGATCGATGACACTATAGAAATATTGAACAAAGAGCTTCACATAATGACTCTTATGGGCGATGCTGATATATCTATAGAAATGCAGATAGATAGCGGAAGAGGATATGTGGATGCTGAAAGGCAGGAGCCATATAGAGATGGTGATGTAAATGCATTGCTTATTGATGCGATGTTTAGTCCTATCGAGAAAGTAAAGTATGAAGTAGTTGATACCAGGGTGGGTCAGAGATCAGATTATGATAAACTCATATTTGAATTATGGACTGATGGTTCTATTACTCCGGAAGATGCTATGGGGATCGCAGCTAAGTTTTTGACAGATCAATTCTCAACATTTATCAATTTTAAAGTTGAACATTATGATGAGGAAAAAGAGGTTAAGGACGAGGATCAGGAGTTAAAACAAATATTGCTTACTCCGGTTGAGGAACTTGAGTTATCGGTAAGAGCAAGCAATTGTTTGAGATCTGAGAATGTTAGAACTATAGCGGATCTTGTAAGTAGATCTGAGGATGATATTTCCAAGATTCAACATTTTGGAAAGAAATCACTTACAGAAATTAAAGAAAAACTTGTTAAGTATAAACTTACTTTCGGTATGAAAGATGTTGTCGGCAAAGTTTTAAATAAAAAATAACAGGAGTTTATGATGAAACACCTAAATGGATTCAGAACGCTTAACAGAACTAAATCTCATAGAAGAGCTTTATATAGAAATATGATCGAAGCTTTATTTACACATGAGAGAATAAAGACTACTGATATTAAAGCGAAAGAGTTGAGACGTGTTGCAGAAAAGATTATCACAAAAGCCAAAGATAAGACACTTCACAATATAAGAGTTGTTAACAAACTTATAAAAGATGAAAAAGTTTTGATGAAACTTTTTAACGAGATAGCTCCTCGTTATGTGGAAAGAAATGGCGGATATATAAGAATAATCAAATTAGGTCTGAGAAAGGGCGATAATGCACTTTTGTCTTATATTGAATTAGTAGAGGAAACTTCTCCTAAATCTGCAAAGAAGAAAAAATCAGTTAAGAAACCAGTTGCGGATAAAGCACCTGTTTCAAAAAAAGCTGATAAAGTAGAAGCTGAAAAGACTGAAGTTATTGAAACTCCGGCTGAAGATAATAAAGCTGCAGAATAGGTAAAATTTGTTTAGAAGCAAATATACGTTTGGATGGCTTCCTTTGATAAGGAAGCCGTTTTTTTTTATAATATTATCCTTAATTTTAGTTAATCTAATATTTATTCCGTTGTATCAGTTGATATTAATTTTTTCCATATCGCTGATTAGTTATCTTCTGATAATAAAATCACTAAAAAAGATACTCATAATCACAATAATATGTCTCATTATTTTTTTATTTAATGTGATGATTCCAGATGGAAAAATAATTTACAGCTTGTGGGGATTTAATATAACTGATGCCGCTGCGTTAGAGGGAGTAAAGAAAGCGCTAATTGTGTACTCCCTTTTTGTATTATCTACTTTTTTTAGCTCGGTTATTAAATATGAGTTCTTGAATGATCTTTCTAAGGAATCTCTGATGTCGCATTCATTGTTTTATTTCTTTTATATGATAGATTATTTTACCGGAATCAAAAATATCAGAGTTTTAATCCTAAGATTGTAAAGATTGTATTTATCAAGAAACAAACATGTTGCCAGGACTGCAAAATATAAATTTCCGGGTTCAAAATATTATATATTTATATTTTCTATTTTTGTAATTACTAGAGTTTTTTTAATCTATAATGTGGCTCTTGCAATAAATCTATAG
>JBFZEO010000173.1:0-3812 GCA_041306845.1 Spirochaetota bacterium | reverse complement strand
CCCACGGCAGCAAGTGCTCTTGTACCTATGTATTGACCGACTATCACCGAATCAACAACATTGTACAACTGCTGAAAAACATTACCCAGCAGCATTGGGATGGAAAACATCAGAATATTTGAATATATTCCACCTTTAGTCATATCTTTCATAAAAAACCTCTTTTTGAAATCCTTTTTCTGAAAATCTCTTTCTCGAGAAAAATTGGAGATGATTTGTTAAACGGATTATCGTTGAGCAAACAGGAGTTCTATTTGTTCCCGGAGTTTGTGCAGAATGGCGTTTTTACTTCTTTATCGTTTTTTGCCCTTATTTCTACGCGCCTTATCTTTCCGCTTATAGTCTTCGGTAATTCCTTAACAAATTCGATTATTCTCGGATATTTGTAAGGTGCCGTAGCTTTCTTTACATGATCCTGCAGATCTTTAATGAGATTCTCGCAGGCTTTATATCCCCTCGAGAGAACAACAGTTGCCTTAACTATCTGTCCCCTTATCGCATCCGGAACTGCTGTAATTGCACACTCCATAACGGCCGGGTGCTCCATAAGGGCGCTCTCAACCTCAAACGGTCCAATCCTGTATCCGGAACTCTTTATGATGTCATCTTTACGGCCGACGAACCACATATAACCGTCACCATCCATCGTTGCGATATCTCCGGTGTAATAGAAACCGTCGTGAAAAACTTTATTGGTTAACTCTTCATCTCTATGATATCCGTCAAATATACCGGGAGCCTTGCCCGATCTCATATCGATAACAATTTCACCCTCTTCGCCATTACCTGCGATTTCACCCTTATCATTTATAAGCAACACACTGTAGCCAGGAGCAGGTTTACCCATCGAACCCGGTTTGGGTTTCATCCACTGGAACGTCCCAACCGTAAGTGTCAACTCAGTCTGTCCGTAACCTTCCATGAGCTGATGACCGGTCTTTTCAAGCCACTGGTCATAAACTTCCGGATTAAGAGGTTCGCCGGCAACTGAACAATGTTCAAGTGCCGATAAATCATATTTAGAAAGATCTTCCTTTATAAAAAACCTGTAAACTGTCGGCGGCGCACAAAAGGAGGTCACTTTGTTATCAGAGATCACCTCAAGCAGCTTCACTGCATCAAACTTTTCAAAGTCATAGGTAAAAACCGCGGCGCCGGCAATCCATTGACCATAAATCTTACCCCACGCCGCCTTTGCCCAGCCGGTCTCAGCAACCGTCAAATGTAACCCTCCGTCCCTGACATTCTGCCAGTACCCGGCAGTCACAAGATGCCCGACAGGATAAAGATAATTATGTTTTACCATCTTAGGCATACCGGTTGTCCCCGATGTAAAATAAAGGAGCATAGGATCGGTGTTTTCTGTATTTCTATCTATTGAAATATTTTCAACATCAACAGAGTCCATTTGTTCGTAATAATCAATAAAATTTGACTTTTCACCCACAGTTATCACATTCTCAAGGGTGGGCGACTCGGGAATAGATGCCGATATGCTGTCACAAATCGTCTCTTCACTGACAGCGATTATCATTTTAACAGAAGCAGCGTTATTACGGTAAATTATATCTTTTTTGGTAAGCAGGTGAGTCGCTGGAATGGCAACAGCACCGAGTCGATGGAGAGCAAGGAGGACGAACCAGAATTCAAATCGCCTTTTTAATATGAGCATAACCGGATCGCCCTTACCAATATTATATTTTCTGAGCATCTCAGCTGTTTTTAAACTGTAATACCTCATATCCTCAAATGAAAAAACTTTTTTTTTGCCATCATCACCGATCCACACCATCGCTGTTTTCTGAGGTGTTTCATTAGCAATTTTATCAACGATATCATAAACGAAATTAAAATTCTGTGGAACGTTAACTTTAAAATTGGAGTAGAAATCCTCATAGGAACTAAATTCAGTCTTTGACAGGAAATTTTTAAGCATTTTGACCTCCGCAAGTTTGCCGATCCGAACATTTACAAATAAACATCATTAAACTTGTCGGTCATTATATACTAATAATATTTTAATGTATATTGAGATATTAGTTTATATTACACTTTTTATAAGATTTTCAATAATAGTAGTATAAAAAAAATAAACCTATTATATTCTATGTGTATCTAAAATAGTTACTTAATTTACTTTTGCAAGGAGCAAACAAAATGAAAAAATTTTTAATTGTTTTAACTGCTGGATTGATCCTCCTGGGGTGTGTAAACAAAAAATCGGATAGTGAATATTATGCTGAGATGATGGTTAAACATATAAACCATTACAGTAAGTCAATCGATGCTGATATTGAGATGCTTCAGAAACAAATCAGACTTAATTCTGAACAAACTGAGATCCTTTATATGGCAAAAAGAGACTTAATGTCAAAGATCCCTGATCTGAGACAGATGATCTACAAGATTCAGATGAAAACAATATCAATCCTTGAAAAGGATACCATTCAAAAAGAGGATGTATCGGCAGTCTTCAAAGAGGCGGATATTTATAATCTCGTAGTGCGTGACGCAATTATAAAGAATCTGATTACTCTCCATGACACAATGACTCCGGAGCAAAAACAAAAATTTGCTAAAATCGTTGACGGTCGTGGAATGGTGTTTATGGCGCCGCAGATAAAATTCATGCCGACAAATC
The DNA here is from genome assembly GCA_041306845.1 of Spirochaetota bacterium. Classification (GTDB taxonomy): domain Bacteria; phylum Spirochaetota; class GWE2-31-10; order GWE2-31-10; family GWE2-31-10; genus JBFZEO01. Next base: position 1,171 of record JBFZEO010000173.1, on the reverse strand, counting down.
TGTTTCTCAAGAAATATCTCGAATTCCGGAAGGATTTTAAATTGACACAGGGACAACTTAAAGAGATATTTGTAAATATGAACGGGATAAAGAAGAATTTTATGAATAATGGGAAAATCTTTGCGGGAAAATTTAAAGAACTCAAAATTTTTGTTAAGGATCTGATCCTTTCCGATAAAATTGACATCGGAATAATAGATCAAAAGATTGCCGCAGAAACGACTCAATATGATGCTATGAGCAGTGATAACGCTGCCAAATTGGCAAATATTTTAAACACGCTAACCCCTGAACAGAAAAAATCTTTGATAAAATTTATATCCGGATTTGATTTTATCTGACAACAAATAAAAAAACCCGATGAAAATCGGGTTTTTTTATTCAAATACTATTACTCTTACTCCATTGTTTTTGAACCATCGTCATCAACCTCACTGCCTGTGATATTAAAAACATCATCTCCGTCGGTGTTTTCATAGATTCTTAAAGTGTACTGATAACCAAGTTTTAGGTCAATTTTACCATCCCTATCATTTCCCAACAAGTCATCTTCAGGATCAAATCCGTCACAATTTACTTTTGCATTGTTTTCTGATGAGTAGAATGCCAGAGTTATCGTTTGCCCTTTAGAAACTGTACCAAAAGAGGTTGACCCCACTTTCACATTCTGAGCATCCTTACCGGTACTATTTGTAACAGTAATTGTCCCTGTAGAATCATTCGCCGTTGCAGAACACCCCATAATCATCGCTGCAACGACTGTTAAAACCACTAAAGATAGTATCTTTCTCATAAAAACTCCTTATAAAATAAATTTATTGTATTTACGATGTTAGATACATCTGTATTAAAAATGGTTTAACATTTTATTAAAAAAAAACGCCTCAAAGAATTGAGGCGTCATTCAGGATAAATTATTATTTATTCCATTGACTCAGAATCGTCATCATCTACCTTGCTGCCGCTTATAAAAAACACATCATCACCATCTGCGTTTTCATAGATGGATAGATTGTACATATAACCGAGTTTCAGATCGATTTTACCATCTCTCTCATTTCCTAACACCTCATCAAGAGGATCAAATCCCTCTGCTGTAACTTGAGCTCCATTCTTAGCAGTGTAAAAAGAGTAAGTAATTGTCTGTCCCTTAGAAACAGTACCAAAGTAA
>JBFZEO010000170.1:0-3113 GCA_041306845.1 Spirochaetota bacterium | reverse complement strand
CCCAGCAGAATCATGTGTATATTAAACATTGAATTTAATGGTAATGTCAATGTCGTAAGTTATAAATTAAATCAGATAGTCATTGGCATCATACATATAAATAATGCTGTGCTTGATGTTTTTATTTCTACGTTTTTCAGTAAATTTCGACAGATATTTCTTATTGTTTTTGTAGTACATTGTTCTTTTGCTGAATAGTTTATATGTCTTGTCATACTCCAGCCATTCTATCAAATTATTATTTTTATCATATTTATATTTTGATTTATTCATGAAGAAATGGTTATAATATTGGTATTGTTCAATACAATTTCCATGTTTATCACGTTTGTAAATACACTCGAACCATTTATTATCATCTTTTGAATATGTCTTCTTGCTTTCAACAAAATAATTCTCATTGTATCTGTATATCGTTTTATTGATAAAATATTTATTGTTATCGAATGTTATATGTTCTTCATTATAGTTATCCTTGTAATAAATTATTGTATGATCGAGAAGATCATCGTTTATGGAAACTTTAAAAATTTCTTTAAGTTTATTATTTTCATCATAGACATATTTCTCTTTTTCTTTTAATTTTTCATCATTATCTAAAATTTGCCGTTCTTTAATGTACCCATCCTCATTAAAGGATATAATTATTGTTTTATCTAAAGTTTTTGAGTTATTATCATCAAATATATACTTTTTCTCCACCCATAGTGAAACTTTATTCTTTAATCCGAATCTTTCTAAATCATTTTGTTTTGAGTTAATAAATAATAACAATATTATTAAAATCTTAATTATTGTTTTAATTTTCATACAAATCGTTTCACTCTGAAGTCCTTCGGTTTCCGTTTTGTGAATTATACACCATTGTTCTATAAAATAATAGTTCCCTATACAGATTTTAATTTAGAATGATAACTTTCCTCATTATTTAAATCTATCCTTTAATATTCCCAGCTGAAAATCACATTCCCGCCGCAAAGCACCTTGACATAGATTATAGACGGAAGTATAGTCAGTACGAGAGGCAATTTATGAATGGTGATATAATTACGGACGAATTTGCAGATGCTGTTAGAAAAAGGTTTAAATTTGTCTATACCTCAAATAACGAATTAAAAGAGATCCTTGGTTACGGAGATGTCAGGAGATACCATGCCGGCAGTTTCGTTTACATGGAGGATGATCCGGTTGAGGCGTGCTACTGCATCGTGTCCGGTAAAATAGAGATATTTAAAAATACTGAGAATTACGGCAGACGGATATTTGCATTTGTCGGTAAATATGACATATTCGGGTATCCGGAAATCTTTCAGGATAAACAGATAATGTCGGCAGAAGTTCTGGAGGATACGCTCTGCATCGTTATTGATCGGCAGACATATCTTGATAAAGTGCTTGCTATACACAATTTCTGCAGAGATTTGGTACGGATAGAAGCCCGGATGATAGGTGATCTGCAGAGATCAGCGATCATTGAGCGGGCAGAGAAAAGACTCTATCATTTCCTGCACTATCTTGCCGGTAAGATTGGCGTTGATATCGCCGGTACAATTCTCATTCCCCGTAAATTTACCCATGAAAAACTATCTGAGATTCTGTCATTGAGCAGGGAAACTGTGAGCAGGATTCTTCTGGATCTTCAGAAAAAAGAGATTATTACTATAACAAAAGAGCAGATTATAATTATTCGTCCAGATATCCTTTTTGCTGAGATCGATGACATTAAACGGCTGCCTGGATTTTATGGAACTGATAATCCAGATATATGAATGAGAGAAATTTTATAAGAGCACAGCTCTTATGATCTCAGTATATTGCCGGCTGGCTTATCAAAAGTTACACAAACTCTCTCTTTTCCTGCGGAAAGAGAGAGTTTTACATAACTTTTTGGCCGCGCCGGCAATATAGAAAGGTAAAATGGGAATGGGGAAAGATGTTTGGGGAATTGTAAATTTTTACCATAGGATAAAAGATTGCAGATAAAAATGCCTGATGCAGTTTTTTATATAAATTGTGACGGAAGTCACGGAAGCAGAACCCGAATTGCTGTATGTATAAAGTAAATTGGAGGTTTTATTATGAATAAAAGCGTTCTTGTAACCGGCGGAGCCTGCTGGTGCACTATTATAAATGTTGATAAATTACCCGATTCTCAGACCACTCATCTCTGGGGGAATGGAGTCCATTCCACAGTAGGGCAGATGGGAGCCGGTAAATCGCTTAATCTCAGACGGTTAGGATTTAAAACAACTCTTCACGCTTATATCGGCAACGACGAAAACGGTGAAAAACTGAAATCATTTTTTGCCGGGCAGAATGTTAATTTTGTCACGGATATTGATCCTGCCGGGACGGAAACTCACATTAATCTCATGGATCCGCACGGCGGACGCCTTTCCATCGTCGCAAGTAAACTCGCATTTGAACCAGAGATTAATTTCCCCCTCTATGAAGATTTAATCATGCAGAATGATTATATCGCACTTAACATCTATAATTTCTGCCGCAGACTCATTCCGCTGATAAAAAAATATAACAAGGTGATATGGTGCGACCTCGGGGACTATGAACCGGATAACCCGTACTTTAATGACTTCGCGGAGGCTGCCGATTATATCACGATGAGTTCTGTGAAATTAAATGACCATAAGGGAGTTATGCGTCAGCTCATGCAGAAAGGCAAGAAACTTGTAGTGTGCACTCACGGTTCCGGCGGTTCGACGGCTCTCACTCCCGACGGTGAATTTATAGAGACTCCGATTGTTGAATCTTACCGGCTTGTTGATGCCAACGGTGCCGGGGACACTTTTTTCGCCGGGCTGATGTACGGGACTGCCTGCGGATACCCAATACAAAAAGCTCTCCGGACAGCAACTGTTTGCGCCGGATTGACGATTACGAGCCGGGAATTGTATCATCCGGATCTGACCGAGGAATTTCTTGCTGCAGAATACAGAGAGCATTTTGGCGAATCCTGACTGGGCAATCCCGAAGAATATTTGATTTGACTGAAGGATATTTGATTTGCGTCAGAAATTGCATTTCTGACTGAGTAATATTTGATTTGGATTTGTAAATTTTTACCATAGGCGAATAAAAATCGCCGGTCAATT
>JBFZEO010000166.1:0-3643 GCA_041306845.1 Spirochaetota bacterium | reverse complement strand
TTATGCTCGGAACAGAAAAAAGAAAAACAATTAGCAAATAATATTAAGATCAATTATGAATTATTAAAAAACGAGAATAGCGATGAGCTTATTGGTGCTGACAGCGGACTTAAAGATATTTATAAAAAAATACTAACAGTTTCAAAACACCAGGTAAATGTACTTATTACAGGGGAGACTGGAACAGGTAAAGAACTGATTGCAAAAACTATTCATTTTCTAAGCCCGAGAAAAGATGGCCCTTTCATAAAGATAAATTCGACAGCTATTCCCGAGTCATTATTTGAAAGTGAATTATTCGGGTATAAGAAAGGGGCATTCAGTAATGCATTTCAGGATAAACCAGGCAAGATAGAGATGGCTAACGGCGGAACTCTATTCCTCGACGAAATAGGGGATATGGATCTCTCTTTACAGACTAAACTATTACGTGTTCTACAGGAAAAAGAGGTTGAACGTCTGGGAAGTAATAAAGTTGTTAAGGTTGACTTCAGGCTTATTGTTGCTGCTAACAAAAATTTACAGGATAAGATTGATTCTAAATTGTTTAGAGAGGATCTTTTTTATAGAATGAATGAGTTCCCTATAACATTACCTCCGTTGCGAGAGAGAAAACAGGATATTATGAAGCTGGCACTCTATTTTATAAAAAAAGCGTGTGATGAACTCAAAATAAAATATGTTGAACTTTCAAAAGGGGCCGAAGCTAAAATAGTAAATTATAGTTGGCCTGGTAATGTTAGAGAGTTGAAGAATGCCATGAAGCGTGTTGTAATTGCTAATGGAGAGGATTGCACGATAACAGAAGAGCATTTTGATTTTCTTTTTAACAATAGAACATCTTCACTTGAATTGACTATTGAAACTGCGATATCTCTCTTAAAAGATAAGATTATATCAAAGCAGTTACAGTTGACAGATATAGAAAACCTAGTCGTTGATTCAATCCTGAAAGAGTTTGATAATAATGTGGCTCTGGCGGTGGAAAAGACCGGAGTCTCAAAGAACAGATTTTACAAAATAAAATAAAAAGTACGTTTATAATTTTGGCTCTTCGATGTAAAATCCCTGAAAAAAGTCTATCCCCATATCTTTACAGATTTGTATTTGTTCCCCAGTCTCTATGTTTTTAGCTATAATATCAATTCCGGAACTCTTGTAAAAATCTTTAAAGTCTGAAATATTGTTATAAATAACTTTAAGTTGTGTTGTATCTATTTTTAGAAAATCCGGTTTATAGTGATTTATTTTGTTATAGGTGTTTAATTTATCAAAAACTATACCATTCCCAGTCTTGCGCTTTTTATTAAAGAAATCTATTGCCTTATTCTCAGGAACATTTTTATTTAAAGAGGTGAGCTCATAATAAAAGTTTTTCTTTTCTATCATGCTGTTATTCGCGCTAAAAACTTTATTGTTAATTATACTTCTGATGTCAAAATTATAAAAAAGCTTACATTCATCATCTTTCTTTAAAGATCTAAATTTCTTAATCGCTTTCTTTCTTAATTCAGATTCAAATATTGCGAGAAGTCCTTCATCATAAACTTCATCAAAAAGGGCTTCTATGGAATCAAAACATTCCTCCCAACCTCTTAGCAATGATTCCATGCCATAAACTTTATTGGTTCTTATATTGATGATTGGCTGGTAGGCATAATCACATATATTATTTACATAATCCCATTTTTCTTTCAGCAAAACAAACTCCTTATAAACAAGAACACATATAAATCGGGCTGCCTCATAATTTTAGGCAGCCCATAGCTATTTTTGAAAATGTTTTATTTATCTTAAGAATGGACTATCCTGCACAATCTTTACCGGCGGAGCAGTAGTCAAATCTTTTTTAACAAGGACAACCAGAGCTGCGTCTGTTGAACCTAAAGCACTTGCAGATATACTGCCGCCGCTCGCTGTTACTGTTGCTCCGGTCAGAATGTTTACGTAGTCTCCGGAAAGAACGCCGGTCCATGTGTGTGTACCGGAACCAACCCCGACAAGCGCATAACTATCTATTGCTTCGTTAGTAACGGTATTAGTTCCTGTATATCTTCTCTTGTAACCGCACCATCCCCCTGAGTGTCCGTCAGTTGAGTATTGTCCCATCTGTAAAGCAGGTACAGATCTTCTTATTTTATTAAGAGCAATGAGGTGTTTTGATAATTCAGCACTCAGTGTGGTAGATACACTGCCGCTCGCAGTATAAACTCCAAAATCGGAAGCTGTAACAGAACCTTCAAGATTTGCTCCGTAATATGCTCGACCTGTTCCATCCAATGAGTTCTTTGTACTTCCCGGCCAGTCGTTTGGTTTACCGGCAGCAAATCTTATTTCAGAACCATAATAAACAATAGGAATCCCTCTATAAGTAAACATCATAGACCATGCAGCAGCGAAGTCACCGGACCATCTGGTTGAACTCTTATTCGGACCATAATCGTGGCTGTCGGTATACCATGGCAGATAAGTTGCATCGTTATAAGCGTAGTCGTTTCCAGCTGTTCTACCGTAGGCATTGCCTACACCGTCGCAGAAACCGTTACTTGCAAGGATGTCTATAACTGACACATGGTAAGGAGATGACGAAGATGGCGCTTTATGGGAATAATCGGGTGTTCTATAATTATTTCCGTTTAACAGGTGGTTTGTACTATTGCCAGAAGATCCTGTTACTGTTGCATCCCATGTGTAGTGAGGTTGTCTTAATTCTGCCGGTTTGTCAGAGAAGTTATTTACGAAATTACCAACTTCACCAAATATAAAGAAGTCACTTCCGCCACGAGTCGCAGCTCTCTCTTTGGCTCTGGCAAGGAGTTGAGGCCAGTACATTTTGTTGACAGTCTCTTTATCGATGTGCATCAGGGTATCAACTCTGAACATATCAACACCCATGTCGATGTATCTGTAGTAAGCATTCAACATATATTGCTGAACCTCTGTACTCTCAGTATTAAGTTCAGGACAGTCTGCATGAATTGATCTTAAGTTACATTCAGGATATTTATCAAACATTCCGCTATCGTCAAAACCATTCATATATGCTCTGTGCCATAGAGCAGGTTTATTAAAATACTCTGCGTATGAAAGATCTTTACCAGGCCAATTATCAACAGTTTTTACATAAGATTCTGTTGTAGGCCACTGGAAAGCATAGAATCCGTTAACAGCTTTGGAAGTAAGCTGCGGGTACGCAGCAATATCAGCAGATGTAAACGGTCTTGTATCAGGTATCCTCTGATATGCAGGAATAGCAACCCCATTCTTAGTTCCTGGAGATTTTAAACCGTCATAAACCCAACCATTAGGATAAGATTGAGACTGACCGTTTTTATACTTTGTTTCATCCCAAGACCAGCCTGACCATTCATCAGGGTAGGGTGACTGTGCAGGGTCGGTCATATATTTTATTTCGGAGTGATCTTTTACCCCAAATCGACCGGAGTGCTGCAGAACGATATCAAGACATATTTTCATATCCCTTTTATGGGCTTCGTCTATAACTCTCTGGAATCCGTATCCCTCAGATACGAGTCTTGCATCCTCTTTTGTAAAGTCCCAGCCGTGATAACCGTGATAAGCAAGCGGACCACGATTCTGAACTATAGGAGTTATCCATATTGTTGAGAACCCAAGCGCTTTT
>JBFZEO010000164.1:0-6036 GCA_041306845.1 Spirochaetota bacterium | reverse complement strand
CTATGGAATGGAAAAGTGATGATAATGTTGACATCGCTGCAGATAGTATAACAAGCATAAATACACAGGCAAACCAGGGAGGCATTGCGATGTTTATGAATAACGGGATAACTTTGTCAGGATTGCCGCCGGCCATTTCCATGGCGATTTTACCGAAATTATTGAAGAAATATACATTCGACAGAGCTCCGACAATGTACGGTGTGCCGACAGTTACAAATATAAAAATGCCGCCGATTAAAACTGCTCTATTTATCTCTTTGTTGCTTTTTACCGTCATGAACCTCACAACAAGCTGCGGCTGAGCGAGGACTCCGATACTTACCCCGCAGACGAGCGATGTAAATATAGTCCACCAGAGTTTGCTGCCTGCTACTGGTGACGATGTCCATCCTGTTGAGCCCGATTTTATGAGTCCCTCAGGCATCTTTGAGACGAGGTTGGTCAGAGTTTCGTGGGAATGGATAATTCCTCCGAGATTGAGATAGACAGCTACAAGGAGAATGAGCATTCCTGCAAACATCAGAGTTCCCTGAAGCGCATCGGTGTACATGACACCCTTTATCCCGCCCATTATAACGTAGGCGGCAACAATTATTGTAAATATGGTAACGCTGTATATGTAAGGTATGTTCAGCATGCCTTCCATAATGCGAGAAGCTCCGATCAGTACGGCAGCGGTGTAAATCGGCATCGACAGGAAGATAAACAAGCCTGTGAAAAGTTGTATCGGTCTTGAGTTCAGTCTTCTTCCGAGGAATTCCGGGAATGTGTGAGCCTCGATATTGAGTCCCATGATACGCGTTCTTTTACCCAGAAACACGAAGGCAATAAAAATTCCTATGAAAATGTTAAAGAAAACGAGCCACATTAAAGATAGCCCGAACATGGATGCTATTCCGCCGAAACCGACAATCGCAGCCGTCGAAATAAATGTAGCTCCATATGACATTGCCATTATGTAAGGATGGACAGAACGGCCGCCCACCATGTAGTCAGATGCGTTTTTTGTATCTTTATAACCTTTGTATCCGAGATAGGCTATAACTCCGAGATAGATAACAATGATTGAGATCATCCAGAATAAGTTCATTATTTGTTACCTCCGGTGAGATCCTCTTCCATTTCGATCTCCTCTTTTATCCATTTTTTTTCAGCCTCGATCTCTTTGCCTGACAGTTCTCCGCCCTTGTTCCAGTTGACTGCACCGTAGATTATGCAGAATATAGTCACGAGTATAGATAGTAGATAGGCTAAAAATACAGAAATATCTCCCAATCCCAGCATTCTTCCCTCCAAAATAAATATAGATTTTTATAATCAAAATGAAGAATACATTAATAATACCAATATTTAAAGCTAAAAATATTGAAAAATATCTGATAGTGTTATATAAAACAGAGTAGGAGGGAGTCATGCCTTTAAATATAAGTAAAGAGATCTATCACAATGTGCAATTTGAAGTTGTGAACGATGTTTTATATATAAGAGGTGTTATAGATGCCCTGGCTCCAGGGGAGTTTATGACCCCGTTCTTTGATAAACTGCATCAGGCAGCTGTTGCTGGTGGGACGTCGAAGCTCGTCGTTGATATCAGAGACCTTACATATCTTAATTCGTCGGCCATAAGAGAGATAGTTACCTGGATTATTAAACAAAAATCCTTGTCCAAAGATAGGATGTATTCCATACATTTTATATGCAATCCTGAACATTTGTGGCAGGACTCGAGCATTTCTACCCTCATGTATCTTAATCAGGGTTTTATATCTAAAGAGCAAGGTTAAAAATTTTAGCAGCTCTATTTTTTGAGGAAAATATGAAAATAAACAAAGCATTGATTCACACGCCGCCTGGGAGCAAGCCTCTCTATATGGAGGAGGCTAAACTTAGAGGTCTTATACGGAATAAATTGACCGGTTTTTTTGAAAACTGGAGTTTTCTTCCGGTGGAAACTCCAACTATAGATTATTTTGATGCTTATTCAAAATTTTTATCGGACAAGCAGAAAAAAGGCTCGATGCGTTTTGTAAACAGAGATGGGGATATTGTTATTTTGAGGAATGATATCACCCTTTTCGCAGCTAAATCGCTGATCGCCAGAGCGTCGGAGTCTGCCGGCACGATGAGGTATTATTATGCGGATAGCATCGTCAGATGCCAGGATAATGATGCGCCGACTGAGTATTATCAGATAGGATGCGAGATTGTCGGTGAAGATTTTACACTCGAGGAGTTAGAAACACTTACAATCCTTTTTGAGTCGGTTAAATTTATGGGACTGTCGGGAACTGTTCTTCACATAGGAGATATTTCATTCTATCAGAAGCTTTTCAACGGAGTTGTTGCGGCAGATAAAGTATCTGCGATACTTGATCTTATAAGGCTGAGGGATCTTAAAAATTTAAATATCTTGCTGAAAGAATTGAAACTTCCCGCAGAGACAGTTGCCGATTGCCTGTCAACAGCCTCATTCATCGGAAACAAAGGGGACTTTAAAAAACTCAAGTTGTCAGATAACGGTGAGCGTGCGTTAAGTGACTTCAGAAAACTGGTTGCGGCACTTGAGACACTCGGCTATGGGGACGAGATCGTTATCGACTTTTCGGAATTACCGGAGTTGGATTATTATAACGGGATAATTTTTCATCTGTACGCAGAAGGGATTGAGATGCCGCTTGTTTCCGGCGGGCGTTACGACTTGTTGTTTAATGAATTTGGTTTAAACAGAAATGCTGTCGGTTTTAGTTTCTGGCTCTATCCTCTCGAAAAACTCCTTATGGGTAAACTCAATCTTGGTGAGGATAAATCGGAACTCGTGAAGATAACGGAGAGTGATCTGAGCGGACTTAAGCGTGGGGCAGAACTTGCCCATTCCGGCAAAAAAGTTGAGATAAGTTACTAAGCGTTTTTAAAATTTTATGTTGGATGGAATGTTATGAGTGATAAAAAATATATAACCATTGCGCTGCCCAAAGGGAGACTGCAGGAACAGATAGCGGATTATCTGAAAAATGTGAATATTACTATAAAGGAAGAGTCGCGTAAACTTGACTGTTACGATCATGTTAACGGTTACAGGTTTTTATTTGTGAAGAATAGCGATGTTCCTGTTTACGTAAATTACGGCGTTGCCGATCTTGGTGTTTCCGGTTCAGATGTGATTTATGAGGGGGATTTTGAATTCCTCACTCTGCTTACGCTTCCTTTTGGTTCGACACGTATCTGTGTTGCCGGCTATGAAAAGGACAGAGATTTGTATTTTAACACTGTAAATAAGAGTATATACAGCAAAGATCTCAGGATAGCGACAAAGTTTACGAGATTTTCACGGGATTTCTTCCTGTCAAAGGGTGTCGCGGCAACACTGATTAAACTTACCGGTTCTGTGGAGTTAGCTCCCATTCTCGGGCTGGCGGATTACATAATTGATCTAGTAGAGACCGGCACGACGTTAAAAGAGAATAATCTAACTGTTATAGATGAGATAGGCAGGACTGAAGTTAGAATCATAGCTAACAGGAGTCTGTATAAATTAAATTATAAGAAGATCGATGATTTTATCAGCAAGGTGAAGTCGCTTTCAAAAGAATAGCTATTCTAAAACAGCAAGGGTGATAAACATGGGTAGAATGAATTTTTTTGAGATAAACGGAAGTAAACTTTCCGCCGAAATAGTAAAATTCCTCCAGAAAGAAGCGGTGTCGCAGGAACTTGTGGAAAACTCCGTAAAAGAGATGTCGAATAACATAAAACAGAACGGGTTTAAGGCGATTGCCGATTACACTAAACTTTATGATAAATTTGATCTTACTGAGGAGAATTTCAGAGTCTCCAAAAAAGAGATCGCGGCAATCGCTTCAAGGATAGACAAAGAGCTGTCGAAGTCACTTGAGATCGCTGTGGAAAGAGTGCGGAAATTCCACGAAAAACAGACCGATAAAAACTTTGAGTACATCGACGACTGCGGCTGCAGAATGGGTCAGGTTGTTGTTCCTATAGATTCTGCGGCGGTTTATGTTCCCGGCGGCAAGGCATTGTATCCTTCGACAGTTTATATGACCGTTGTGCCGGCGCTCATTGCCGGAGTTAAAAGGATTGTCCTCCTATCGCCGCCGAGGACTTTTATCGAGTCGCCGGAGGTTGCGAGACTTATCGAAATACTCGGGATCGATGAGATTTATCGGGGAGCCGGGGCTGCGCTGGTTCTCGGTGCGGTGCATGGTGCCGGTCAGCTTGCTAAGGTTGATAAGATAACCGGTCCCGGCAATGCTTATGTTGCCAAGGCAAAACAGCTTTCATATGGTTTGATAGATATCGATATGATAGCCGGACCGTCCGATATCACTGTTATAGCGGACACGTCTGATGACAAAGATATAGTCCCGATAGCTTCGGATTTACTAAGTCAGGCGGAGCACGATCCGGATGCGAGAGTTGTTCTGATCGGTACGGACAAGGAATTTTTGTTGAGAATAGAGAGTGAACTCTTTAGACAGGCTAATCTCATTCCAAATAAAGAGATAGCGCTTGACTCAATAATCAATAACGGGATGATAATTAAGGTAAACAGTATCAGCGATGCGGTTGCTGTTTCAAATGAGATAGCTCCTGAACATCTTGAACTTTACTCCGATGATCCGCATGCTCTTTTAAAGGATGTGAGATATGCCGGTTCTGTTTTTCTCGGTAAATTCACGCCGGAGAGTGCCGGAGATTATCTTGGCGGACCGAACCACGTGCTGCCGACCTCCGGGACTGCGAGATTTTTTTCGCCGCTCGGAGTTTACAGTTTTACCAAAAGATATAATTATCTTGAATTTACAGATGAGGCTCTCAAAAAATATGGCGGCGATATAACAAGAATTGCCAGACAGGAGAGACTTGAGGCGCACGCAAGAGCAGTAGAGAGCCGGTATAAGTCTTTTTAGAATGAGAATTTCATCTCGCCACCGGACAGCTGAAGTTTTTATCTTAAAGTCTTCCATTGTCGGGGAGAATAATAGAAGGGTAGTTTATCTTTCGTCGGACAGCGGAGTTGAAAGTGCGACAGCTTACGGCGGTGCCGGTAATAAGAGTAGGTTTTGCGCATCTTTGCAGCCTTTTGTGTCGTGTAAACTCTATCTTTATGACAATAACAAGACCGGATTTACAGATATAAGAGATGTCGCTGTTATAGAGTCAAACGATTTTATAAAAGAGAATATTGATAAGATTTACGCAGTTTCATTCTGCTCCGAAATAGTGCAGAAGAGTCATGTGTCAGTTGCTGACAGCCGTAATTTCTATCATCTGCTCAAGTATACGATTGACTATTTGTCTGTTTGCGGTGATATCCGGCAGCCGGTTATGTTTTTTATTGCGAAGTTGATTTTTCTTTCCGGTGAGAGTTTTGTGCAGGACGGATGCGGCAAGTGCGGCCGCCGGTCAGAAATTCTGTATTATGACTCCGGGAGTGCTGCTTTTTTATGTGAATTTGATACTCTGGAGCGATCTTTATCTTTTACTGCGGATGAATTCAGGGTTCTTGAAAAATTTCTGTTTGGAAGATACGGTGATATAAAGAATGGTGATTTTGGTTGTTATAATGCGGATAATTTGCTGAGATATTTATTTAAATGGGTTTTTAGAACTTATGGAGATAAGTTAAATAGTTTTAGTTTGCTCAAAACGGTTCTATTTGATGGTAAATACCATTGATTATAGATATTTGCTTTGTTTTTTTACCGATGTTGGGATATGAACACAAAATATTATAATTAATTATTGATTGTTGGCAAAAAATATGCTATTCTCTCATAGATTTTTTCATAGTTAACATTAATTATTAAATAACAATAAATATGTGTACGGAATTATAATAGGAGTCGAAATGAAGAAGTTTAAGTCTTATAACGTAACGCCAAGTGATGTAAAGAAGAAATGGTTTATTATTGATGCTGAAGGTAAACCTGTAGGTAGAGTTGCAGAGAGAGCTGCGTATGTACTAAGAGGTAAGCATAAAGCTATTTACACGCCATATCTTGATACTGGCGA
>JBFZEO010000163.1:0-5272 GCA_041306845.1 Spirochaetota bacterium | reverse complement strand
CGTGCAGTTCATCATCAAAAAGCATATGAAATTCGATCTTAAAACCCTTTTCCATAAAAACCTCCTGCATATATTAATTGCAGGAGCTGCACTTTTCGATTAATAAATCTGTATAAAACGGGAAAAAACTTTGAAATTTTGCTAAACAAAAAAATTCAAATTCCGAAGATATAACTAAGGTTTTGTTTATAAATTTTACTGGTAGTTTTCCGGTTAAAAAATGGAGTTTGTTATGATAATGTTAGGGGGCAATTCTACAAGATCGATTGATATCATGCAGCGTGCGATGAGTGCGTCGTCTCTGAGATCTCAATTAATCAACAATAATATTGCTAATGCAACCACACCCAACTATAAAAGGCAGGATGTCACATTCCAGGCAGAGTTGGAAAGAGCTGTAAGATCAGAAAAAGAGGCGCCGGGTGTTCAAATGACTCTTACTGATGAAAAGCATATCCCTGTTATGAGAGTTAAAGATTACAAAGATGTGAAAGCAAAGAAGATAACCGAGTTTAATTCTTATCAGAATAATGACGGAAATTCCGTAGATATAGATAACGAGATGATGGAGAGTTCGAAAAACACGCTCTATTACACAGCTCTGGCAGCAAGAACTGCTAAAGAGTTCAATAAGTTAAAGTTTTTATTAAGATCGTAATTTGGGGGGGATTAAAATGGGAATGTTTTCTTCTATAGATATAGCTTCAACAGGTATGTCGGCTCAGAGAGTGCGGCTTGATGTGATAAGTAACAATATTGCCAATGCAAATACAACAAGAACTCCGGATGGGAACGCTTTCAGGAGATCGATGACTGTTTTGAGGCCGAGGAATGATGAGCGGGTTTACAGATCTCCGCTTCTGCCCGAAGCACTCAAGACTCAGGATGTCAGCGGCGTTAAAGTAACAGAGATAAAAGAGGATACTTCTCCTCTGAGGCTGGTTTATGATCCGTCCCATCCGGATGCGCTCAAGAGCGGTCCAAAGAAAGGTTATGTTGAGTATCCAAACGTCAACATGGTAACTGAGATGACAGACATGATAGCTGCGTCGCGGGCTTATGAGGCGAATGTGACTGCTGTGCAGAATGAAAAAACTATGTTTTCAAAAGCACTTGAGATTGGAAAGTAGTTAAAAGTAAAAAAACATAAAATAAATTTGACAAAAAATTATCTTAAAAACCATTGCATATAATTATAAACTGTTATATATATTACAGATAGGGGGAGGGACATGAAATTATTATCAAATTCTCAGGTAAGCGGGGATTTTGTACCCCTTTTCACGTCCGAAAACAAACACATTTCCGATAACAATAAGGTCAAAGGCAGCGGTGAGAAAGTGGTTTCATCATTTGCTGAGATGTTCAACAAGGCACTTGGAGAGACTAATGAGCTTGAGCTCAAATCTTCCGAACTTGCCGAAAAAATGGCGATTGATCCGGAGAGTGTGGATGTTCACGATGTACAGATAGCCGCAGAAGAGGCTGAGATGGCTGTCCTCCTCACTAAAGGTATAGTTGACAGAGCTATTAGAGCCTACAAAGAGATAATCGGTTCCAGATAGGCTGCTTTTCATTAATCTATATCTTTCTTTTCTTATGCTGCAAAAAATATGATTATTTTTCATATTTAGGGGGGGAGATAAAGTGCCGGATTTTATTAAAAAAATAATGGATAATTTAAAAGGGATTTGGGATAAAACAACCAAGACCCAGAAGATAGTGGGCGGTGCCGTAATTGCGGGTGCTTTTATTGCCGTAATTGCCGTTATGCTTCTAAGTACGTCAGGGAATGGTGTTCCGCTTTTTACAAGCAGACTTGAGGGCGAGGATTTTGACAGGATAACTTCAAAATTATCGGAGCTCAAAGTTCCATTCACCACAAAAGATAAATCTCAGATATTTGTTGCGAACATAGAAGTTAAAAATAAAACCATAATGCAGCTTGCTGAGAATGGGTTCATGCCGAGGACAAAGTATGGATTCCTCGATATAATCAAATCAAAAAACATAACAAGTTCGAAATTCGAAAATGATATCAAAATAAGGGCAGCGCTGGAAAGTAAGCTGGAAGAGATGCTTATGTCGAGTGAGTTGATCGAAAAAGCAGATGTTTCGTTCACAATGCCGGAGCAGACGGTTTTTATAAGTGACAGGAGTCCTGTTAAAGTTGCCGTTATGTTGTGGCCGAAGTGGGGGGTAAATCTCAAGGACTCCAGTTATAAAGGGGCGGTTAAAGGTTATCAGGAACTTATCGTCAATTCTATAGACAGAGCGACAGCTGAAAACGTAGTCATCACAAATCAGAACGGCGAGAAAGTAAACGACTTTGACGGAGAGAATGATGAGTCTCGGCTTAAGATAGCAAAAGAGAATCTTAAAATAAAAGATCAGCAGAAAGAATTGTATAAAAGTGAAATAAGCAGAGAGTTGTCGCGGATGATCCCGACAGACAGACTTGCGATAACCGTTGATGTTAAGATGAATTTTGACCAGGAAAAGGAAAATAGGAAAGAAATATTGCCTGTTATACTCAAACAGGATGATCCTAACACACCATATGATGACGGTGAAAGAAAATACAGTATAACGATAAGCAGCAAGAAGACTCAGGAAACTTTTAAGGGACCGAACTGGATCCCGGAAGGTCCTCCGGGATTTGATACTAATGTTCCTCCGGCATATAAAGGTGCTCTGGAACAGATAACTCAGTATGAAAAGACAGAAACAATTGATAATGAAGTTTCAGGAGAGTCTAACAAGGAGATAGTTAAAGATCCATGGGAGATAGTCTCTATAACAGCCGGGGTTCAGGTGGATGGAACGTGGGAAATCGAGTATGACGCCAAAAAAAGACCGGTAATGAATCCTGATGGTACAAGAAAACGTGTTTTTAAACCCGTTGATAGTGAAACAGTAAAGAGTATAGAAGGATTTGTTAAACAGGGTATTGGTTACAAGATTGAACGCGGCGATACAGTAAAAGTATCAGGATTCCAGAAAGACAGAAGTTCAGAATTTGCTAAGGCTGACGCTCAGTGGCGCAGACAACAGCAAACATTCTGGATACTGCTGGCTATCTTGAGCGGACTTCTCCTCCTTATCATCGGGTCGATAGTTTACAGACTTGTTATGAAAGAGATCGAGAGAAGGAGACGTCTCAGAGAGGAAGAGCTTGCAAGACAGCATCAGCTCGCCAGAGAGATGGCTCTCAAAAATGCAGAGGAAGAGGGTGCCGAGATCGAGATGTCGCTTGAAGATAAGGCGCGGCTTGAGATGCAGGAAAATGCTATTAATCTTGCCAGAGAGCATCCGGAAGATGTTGCTCAGCTTATTAGGACATGGTTGCAGGATGAATAGGTATTCTGCAGTTTGACAATAAAATTTTGTTTTAGTATAGTTTAATAAACGTTAAAAATGCCGATTATATAATAATCGGCATCAAAATATGCATTTATAATTAAAGAATGAGTAATAGAGCGCTGGATAAGCGATAGGGAAAAATAATGTCTGACGATGTAATGGTTGGAGGAGATGCGTCCGCTGCGTCCCACAAGGGCAAGGGTGGTGCGTCCCATAAAAAAACATTAACAGGTAAGCAGAAGGCTGCCATATTTCTTGTAACACTTGGGGCGGAAGTTTCGTCTGAGATTTTTAAACACCTCAGAGAGGATGAGATTGAAACTTTGACGTTTGAGATCGCCCGAGTTGAGGTTGTTGAGCCGGAGGAGAGGGACAAGGTTCTCATGGAGTTCCAGGATCTCATGATGGCAAAGAACTTCATAACGTCCTGTGGTATCGATTACGCCAAGGATCTTCTGGAAAAAGCCCTCGGTTCGAAGCGTGCGACTGAGATTATTAATAAACTTACGTCAAGCCTCCAGGTGCGTCCTTTTGACATCCTGCGTAAAACGGATCCGGCCCATTTACTTAACTTTATACAGAATGAACATCCGCAGACCATAGCCCTCATTCTCGCTTATCTCGACAGCAATAAGGCATCAAACATACTCTCATCACTTGAACATGAGAAGCAGGCTGAAGTTGCTAAGAGAATAGCAAAAATGGACAGAACATCTCCGGAAGTTCTCCGTGAAGTGGAAAGAGTCCTTGAAAAGAAGTTATCTACACTCGCTTCGGAAGATTTTACGACTGCCGGCGGTATCGATACGATCGTTGAGATATTAAATCTTGTTGATAGAACGACGGAAAGAACTATCCTCGAAACCCTTGAGGAAGAGGATCCGGATCTGGCAGAAGAGATAAAGAAGAAAATGTTTGTATTCGAGGATATCGTACTTCTTTCGGACAAAGATATACAGAAAGTGCTGCGTGAGGTTGATTCGACAGAGCTTGCAAAAGCTCTTAAAGGGGTAAACTCCGAAGTTCAGGATAAAATTTATAGGAATATGTCTAAACGTGCCGCTTCAGTTCTCAAAGAGGATATGGATTTCATGGGCCCGGTAAGATTGAAAGATGTTGAAGAGTCTCAGCAGAAAATAGTTAGTATAATCCGAAGACTTGAAGATAACGGTGATATTATAGTAGCTCGAGCCGGTGAAGATGAACTTGTTGTGTAAATAGGAGAGTGGAATGTCGAAAAATCTCTTTAAATATATAGAGGTTAAACCAACAGATAATAAATTTGTGATAGATGCTCCGGACTTTAATCATCTGATAGTTGAAGAGGTTGCCGAAGAGAATGTCATGGAGGGCAAAAGTATCGAAGATCTCCGCTCTGAAAGGGATAAATTTGAGAGTGATTTTGAAGCATACAAGATTGTAAAAGAGCAGGAAGCCCAAGCCGCTGCAAACGATATCATCGAGCGGGCCAAGAATGAAGCATTTGAAATCTTAAAGAAAAAAAACAATGAAGCGCAGGAAGCTAAACAGAAGGGCGAGGATGAAGCCCGATCTATAATCGAAGCGGCTAAAAACCAGGCAAAAGTAATTGAAGATGAAATAACCGATAAAGAGACAAAAATTCTTACCGAAGCAAGAAGGCGCGGTTATCAGGATGGATGGGAAGAGGGATTCAAAAAAGGTGAAGAGGAAGTAAAAAGACTTGTTGAAAGGGTTCAGATGGTTCTCAATTCATCTATCGAAAAAAGAAATGAGATATTTGTTGAAACTGAGCAGCAGGTGATAGGGCTTGTACTCCTCATCGCCAAAAAGGTTATAAAAGTAATATCTGACAATCAGAAAAATGTCGTTATAAATAATGTTGTGCAGGCATTGCGCAAGCTGAAATCGAGAGGTGATGTTGCCATAA
>JBFZEO010000159.1:0-5390 GCA_041306845.1 Spirochaetota bacterium | reverse complement strand
TTATGTAAATGCCGGTGGAAATTTAATTAAACTTTTACCAAATAACTTTACCCGATCAAATTTTATCAGTGCCGAGCGGACTTACAGCTTCGGGAATGGGGATGACTTTGATTTTGTAATAGCACCTCCATTCGGAACTGAAATAATATATGTAGTTGCTTCAAAAAATCAGTTCAACGATGTTAACTCACCTTCTTTTTACGATATCGAAATATTAGGTTTTTTTAAAAATAATGATGTCTTAAAACAATTAAAATCAACTATAAGCGGAAAATCTTTTACAGTTAAAACATCATCTTATACTGTTATAAAAAAATCTGAAAAATAATTTGTAAATTTTTAATCAATTTTGTTAATAACCGCAATTAATACTATTATACAGAGGTAATAGTATGAGTGATTTTGAAAGGACAAGATTTCATTTTAAAATCGATAATGAAACATATATAATAATTAATAAATTTAAGGATATTTTCCAGACTGAAAATAAATCAGTTGTAATTAATAAGATTTTGTCAAAATGTGAAGGCCTTGTTGAAAAGTTTATTTTCGTTAACGATTTTGAAGTTGATTTCCCAGATGAAGTAAATATAAAAGGTGACATTTTTGTCAGCATAGATGATAGATTTATGAATTTACTTTTCTTATTTCAAGATATATTTCATACACGAAGCAAGGGGGTGATTTTAAGAACAATTATAAAGTTATTTTATAGGAATGTTATTAAGTTTAAGTATTTTTGTTTGTGCAGGTATTTATGGAGATTAAATAAGATTTTGGAAATTAGAAAGAAGAAGAATTTTGGATACATTAACATTTTTGCTCATATGAGCAAAAATGTTAATGCCAATTATTTACTTACACTTCCCCCAGATCATCACCTCCAATTTATTAAAACAAATATATCAAAACCGCCATAATCCACGATTTTCCTATTGATTATTTAATTAACTTAAATTATAATAAAGATTCTTTAGTTTTATTTAAGAGGTGTATCATGGAAACTATTTTTGCAGACAGAATAAGCGACGTTCCAAAATCTTTTATAAGAGAAATTCTCAAGGTAACAGCCGAACCTGAAATCATTTCATTTGCTGGCGGACTGCCAAATAGAGATTTTTTCCCTGTAGAACAGATCAAGACAGCATGCAATGAAGTTCTTGATACAGATGGAATGGAAGCATTACAGTATTCAACAACAGAAGGCCACAATCTTCTAAGAAAATACATCTCAGATCGATATAAAACCAAAAAGAATTTAGATGTTTCATCAGAAAACATCATTATAACAAACGGTTCTCAACAAGGATTAGATCTACTCGGTAAAGTTTTAATAAATGAAAATGACAGCATATTACTGGAAAAACCAGGATATCTTGGAGCAATACAAAGTTTCAGTCTATACAAACCTGATTTTAATCATATAACATTAAAGCCTAATGGGATTGACACTGATGAATTAAGAAATGTTTTAAAAATAAAATCACCAAAACTATTTTACACTGTACCAAATTTTCAAAATCCTACCGGAGTTACTTATGATCTTGAAACTCGAAAAGAAACAGGAAGGATAATTGAAAAAACGAATTGTTTTCTCATTGAGGATGATCCTTACGGAGAGTTAAGATTCAAAGGGAGTAACCTTCCATCATTCAAAGAAATAATTCCGGATAATACGATATTACTCGGCTCATTCTCAAAAATTTTCGCACCATCCTTCAGACTCGGATGGATAGCAACTGACAATAAGGAACTATATGAAAAATTGATAGTTGCGAAACAAGCCTCCGATCTTCATACTAATTATTTCTCACAAAAAGTTTTATATCAATATCTATTAAAAAACGACATTGACTCCCACATCGAACGAATATGCAAAGTTTACGGAGAACAACGGGACTCAATGGTAAACTCACTTAAAAGATATTTTGGCAACAAAATTACGATCACTGAACCTGAGGGCGGAATGTTCCTTTGGGTAACACTTCCAGAAAATATAAATTCCATGGAATTATTTCAAGCTGCAATTAAGAAAAATGTCGCATTTGTACCCGGCACACCATTCTACGCATCAAATCCCGAGACAAACACGCTGCGATTAAACTTTACCAACAGTTCACCAAAAATTATTGAAGAAGGTGTAAAAAGACTCTACGAAGCATTTTTAAATTTCTCAGAATAAATATTTTATGATACTATGAGGGGCTTTTTATTATGTGGAATTGAATTCCATTCGCATAATAAAAACGGCTCTGATTATAACGCTGACTTGTAATCTTTGCAGTTCCGAATCTATAAAAACGGATTTTTAAATGTTAAATAAATATCAACTGACTGAAGAGTCAAGAGAATCAATATCTGAAAAAATCACATCGTATGGCGGCGGGGAAATATTCTTCGGATGCAATATTGATGAGAACGGCGAGATATATGAGGCAACTCCTATCTGCTATGGGAATGAGGATGCTGTTCTGGCACCTTATGAATTAGCAAACAAATTTAACGGTGTCCTGCACAATCATCCGTCCGGAATAATTCAGCCATCAAGTGCGGATATGCAGTACGCTCAACAATTAAAAAATCAAGGCATAGGTTTCTTTATCATAAATAACGATGCATCTAAGCTTACAACTGTCATCCCGCCGATTGTACTATTAACCGCAAAAAAAATAAATCCGGATCAGGTAAAAGAGATTTTTACAGAGACGATGGGGAAACATAAAAAAGACTATGAAATTAGAGAGGGACAACTGAAGATGTCGCTCAATATCACCGATTCCCTCAACGACAACAAAATTTGCGTCATAGAGGCCGGTACCGGTATCGGAAAATCACTCGCCTATCTCATCCCTGCTTTTTTGTGGGCAGAACGCAACAATGAACGAGTTGTTATCTCAACTAACACTATAAATCTACAGTCACAGATACTCAACAAAGATATCCCGTTCGTAAAAAAACTGCTCGACTCCAGTCTCAATGCGGTTCTCGTAAAAGGACGGAGAAATTACATCTGCAAACTAAAAATCTATCATCTCGACTCGGAGCTCGAGTTCTCGGATGAATCGGAAGAACTGAACACGATTCTGAACTGGAGCAGCACAACAGAGAGCGGTACAATCGATGAACTAAACTTTGTACCATCGCCGGGTGTCTGGGAGCGGGTTTGTTCCGACTCCGACTTTTGTGTGAGCAACAACTGCGCATTCTATAAGGACTGCTGCCTACAAAGATCGAGGCGGGAAGCGAGCGAGGCAAATATACTGATCGTTAATCATCACATACTTTTTGCAGATGTGCACATAAGATCACAATCAAAGTGACTCGAAGAAAACATACTCTTGCCGCCTTATAAAAAAATAATATTTGATTAGGCTCACAATGTGGAAAAAGCGGCAAGTTCGTACTTCACCTCCGCATTCTCAAAGGCAGGATTTTACAAATTCATCGCGCTCTACCGAGGTAAAAAGAATAAGAGCTTCATTAAAACAACTGCAAAAAAACTCATGGACTCAAAAAACAAGAACATCTACGCCGCCGGTGAGTACATCAGCCGGGAGGTTACTGATAAACTCGACGACCTCTTCAGTTATTCACAGGAGCTTTTTGATCTGATGGACAGCTATGTCGGCAGGATTGCTGAGAATGAGAGTAACGGTTCCGACAGGAAATTTTCTACAAGCTACAGGGTGCTTAAAGAGGAATGGAATTCTGCTAATTTCACAAATACAATAATTTCGCCATTGAAAAGACTCCTCGAAAAAATCGATATTTTTAATACAACCTTCACATCTGCTATTGAGCTGTTTGATATGTGCGATGAGTCTGCAAGAGCCAAGTACGACATCGACATGAAAACGTTTAAAGGGTACTCGATAAAACTTACCGGTTTTTATAACAATTTATCGGAACTTCTCGAAAGTAATCAGGAAAAGAATGTGAGCTGGATAGATATCTACAAGGATGAAACCGGCGGACTTTTATACAGTCTGGTAACAGCTCCGCTTTACATCGATAGTTTTTTGAACAATGCTCTTTACAAAGTTTTTGATTCGATAATATTTACCTCCGCAACTCTCACTGTTAATCAGAACTTTGACTATTTTAACACGCAGTCCGGACTAAACCTCGCATCTGAGAAGCAAATTGAATATTTTACATATCAGTCCCCATTCGACTACCAGAAACAGGTGCTTTTTGTAACACCGGCCGACATCCCCGATCCGAGAGATTATAACTATAACAATTCAATCAATAATTTTATAAGCGAATCCATAAAAGCGACAAAGGGATCGGCGTTTGTACTTTTTACCTCATTCAGCCAGCTGAAGAAATCCTACGAAGAGGTCGAACCGGTTTTAAATGATGCCGGTTTCCGTTCTTACTATCAAGGTGAAATGAATAAAGATGATCTCTTAAACAGGTTCATCATGGAAAGAGATTCGTGCCTTTTTGCAACAGATTCGTTCTGGGAAGGGGTTGATGCTCCTGGAGACACACTAAGATATGTTATTCTAACAAAACTTCCATTCCGAATGCCGAATGATCCGATCGAGAAAGCACGGGTCGAGGACATGGAAAAACGGGGCATAAACTCGTTTATAAACTACACTGTTCCTCAGGCGGTTATCCGATTTAGGCAGGGTTTCGGGAGGCTTGTACGTACCAAGTCTGATTATGGAATTGTAGCTGTTCTCGACACCAGAGTTATATCAATGCCTTACGGTAAAACTTTCTTTAAATCATTGCCGAGATGCAAATTCTTCAGCGGTACAAGTGAGATGGTTTTTAAGTCAATTAAAGATCACATCAAAAATTTTGAATAAAAAAAATCCGCCCCTTTTAAAAACTGGGCGGATTTTTTTCTGTTTCCGGTACTATAGTTTTGATGTTAAACCGGCAATTATATTTTTAGCCTCTTTAATCTCATTCTCAACAGACTTTGGCCCTGTTCCGCCGACAAGATTTCTCTTCTCAAGGAATTTATCAATTGTCCCCCAGCCGTTGCCGATCCCGCTGAAAAACTCGCTGTAATCGAGCAAATCATCCTCGGTCATTTCGGTAAGAACAATCGATTTATCAACACAATCCATAACTATTTTGCCAACGATATGGTGCGCCTCTCTAAACGGAAGTCCCTTGCGGGCAAGAAAATCGGCAAGCTCAGTAGCAAATGAGAGCGGATCAATGCTATCTCTCATTTTATCTTTATTAATCTTTAGCGTTTTAAAGAGAATGATAGTCACTTTGATAACATCGATAATTGTATCTATTGAATCAAATAGCGGCTCCTTATCTTCCTGTAAATCCTTGTTGTAAGTTGACGGAAGCCCTTTTAAAACAGTTAACAAAGAGACAAGGTTTCCGACAACCCTGCCGGTCTTTCCCCTTGT
>JBFZEO010000157.1:0-3451 GCA_041306845.1 Spirochaetota bacterium | reverse complement strand
AGAATGTTAAAACTGCCAACCTGATCAACATATTCTGCGGTACAGCAAAAAGCAGGAATCTGCAGAAAGATCCCCGGATAAAAGAGATGCTTCACAAGAAAATATCTGCACTCTCCGGAGGAGAAAAGCGCTATCTGGAAATATCAATAATGTTAGAAATTAACTTTATGTTTTATATATTTGATGAACCGTTCTCCGAAATAGATCCGATCTATTGTGAGATTATTGAAGAGAAAATAAAAGATACCGGGAAACGTGCCGGAGTTATAATCTCCGATCACAACTATGAAAATGTTTTGAAGATAAGTACTAAAACGCTGCTTTTACAGAATGGGAAACTTTCGCCGTTATCGGTAAATTCTCTCTCAGGCTCCGGCTACACACCGAACAAACCGGACAACCTCGCAAGAAGCTCTTTACGCCCGACATTCTTAGTTGAGGAATAAAGGATAAAATCCAGCTGACTTACAAAGAGAGCCTTGGCAATTATCGCCTTATTTTTATTTATCTCTGACGCCTTGAGTTTATCAACTTTGGTAAGCACATAGATCGGGATGACATCCTTTAGCTGTTTCAGCCAGTTATGGATCATCATATCATGCTCTCCGGGCTCCCTTCTGATGTCGAGAAGCATAACAGCAATCTTCAGTTCCTTCCTGTTCGCAAGATATCCTTCGATGTTGCCGTCCCACTCCTTCTTCATCTCTTTAGGGATCTTCGCATATCCGTAGCCGGGCATGTCAACGAGATAAAACAGATTATCTATTCTAAAGAAGTTAAGCAGTTTTGTCTTACCGGGAGTCGACGATGTCTGCGCAATGGTGACTCTGCACAGATTATTGAGCAACGTGGACTTACCAACATTACTCCGTCCGAGGAATGCGACCTCCGGCAGTCCATCCTTAGGCATTTTTTCGATATCTTTGTGGCTCCCCACAAAATCAACTTTGTTAAACTTTATCATCTTATCTCCAGATTTGTTTTCGTACCGACTCTTTTAAAATTTACCGAGATTCTCAGGCAGATCGTTATACATCTCAAGAGCATAATTTTTCTTCTTATCATAATACTCTTTAGCCAGCTGCAGCAGTACAGCAGAATCGTTCAGCTCCGGCTTATCGAGGACGAGTTCGAGGAGAAATTCAAGTATCTCACCGATTATCCTGCCGGGTTTCAACTCCAGCTCCGTCATGAGAATGTTACCATTAATCTTAAGATCGGTAACTTTGAGTGCATTATCCTCTTCGAGTATTTTAACTATCTTATCCTTAAAATCTATAAACGCCCTCGGTATGCCGACTTTCGATCCGTTCCCGATCCTATCGGCATCCCTCAATAAAAAGAGATTATCGAGATTCTCCACACCGACATTTCTCAAAAATCGCCTCACCGCACCGTCGGTCCACTCGCTTGTGTAATAAAACATGTGGTGCCTGATAAGATGGGTTATCAGGTCGATCTCTTCATTGGGAAATTTAAGTCTTTTGAGAATCTTGTAAGAAATTCTCGCTCCGATCACTTCATGATTATAAAATGTATTGCCGTCGTCATCGGTCTTGCCGCGGCTCGTTGCCGGTTTAGCGATATCGTGCAATAGGGCGGCAAACCTCACCGGGATATTTCCCGCCGGAGCTGCATCACAACTATAAACATTATGATAATAAACATCATACTTATGAAACCTATTCTGATGAACTTCATAACCGTCAAGCAGTTCCGGCATGATGATCTTGAGGAGTCCTGTCTCACGCATATTTTCGATCGCAATCGACGGTTTAGGGGACTTCATGATTTTTACAAGTTCATCTCTTATACGCTCCGAAGAGACATTCCTTATAAGAGCGGCATTATTTCTTATCGCTTCGAGAGTTTTTTCTTCTATGGTAAATTCAAGCTGCGATGAAAATCGGCACGCCCGCAACATTCTCAAAGCATCCTCTCTAAACCGCTCGGACGGATCACCGATAGCCCTGATGATCTTTTTTTTTAGATCCTTCTTACCGTCAAAAAGATCGATGATCTTTTTATTTGCTATGTCAAACGCTATCGCATTGATAGTAAAATCACGCCTTTTCAGATCATCCTCGATGTCAGTTACAAAATTCACCGCATCCGGGTGTCTGTTATCACTGTAAGTTGACTCGGTTCTAAAAGTCGTAACCTCAAATTCCTCTCCACCGTGGAGAATGAGAACAGTTCCGTGACTTATACCGACAGGGAAAACCTTCTTAAACATTCCCATAACAGCTTCCGGCAAAGCATTAGTCGCAAAATCATAATCAAAGGCATCACGCACTCCGAGATGGTAATCCCGCATCGCCCCGCCGACCAGATATATTTGATAACCGTTTTTGTGAAAAACGTCAGATAAGGATTTGATATTATCAGTTAATTTCATAGGAAAATAGATAACATTTTTTAGTCATAAAGTCAAAAAGTATGCTTTAATAATATCTGCCGGGCTTTTTCCATTCCAGGAACACTCAAAATCCCGTCAATTATCTCAAACTCCTCTTCCGTAAACATGTCGACGCATTTTCCACAACATGCTCCTTCTGCGTTAAGCGGAATGGACACATTCTCAGAACTCTCAACAATCCCGCCGACCAGCAGCTCCCGATCGGTAAAACGGGATATCAGGACGCTCCTCCCGCACGAGTACGGAACATTAAAACTCCCCTCGCACAAAGCCTCTTCGCCGATCCTCACCCGATTTAGCATCCGATACAACTCAAAATGCTCCATATTCCACGACGATCGTTCCCAGTTCATCGGATATCTGCACTCCTCCATCGTCCAGCCGCCATCGAGCCCGATCTCATCCCCATAGTAAAGCCCAAAACTCCCCGGCATCATGTACAATATAATCAGCAGCCCCTTATATGTATCAAAGTCATAAACATCGCTATTATGAAATCTGTGTATATCATGCGAGTCGATAAGATTGTACTGAAGTGGTGCGGTCTGATCGGGCAGCCGCGTGTAGTGGTTTAGAATGGAATGGGCAAGATCCTCACCGTCAGTCCGCCTGTAACCGGTGTAATCCCTAAATACTCCGAGCAGATATCTGTCCGGTTCCCCGGCATATGTGCGAACCGGTCTGCATGCCGCAAAGTAGTTCATCACTCCGTCCCACTGGTCGCCTTCGAGATAGGTGATCGGGTCCTCCCAGTGTTCAGCGAGAATGTAGATGTCTTTTCTTACATGTTTAAGTTCCGTCCTTATCTCTCTGAATAACTCATGACTAAAGTTATCAGCTCCGCGGTAACCGGTATTGAACCCGACATCAAACCGGTAGCCGTCTATGTTGAACGGTGGTTTTACATATTTTTTTAAGACAGAATTCTCATTCTTATAGATAATATCTCTAAGTCTGGAACTGTTGTAGTTAAGCTGCGGAAGGGTATCTACTCCATTCCAATAACCCGGAATCCCGTTCTTGATATAATAA
>JBFZEO010000156.1:0-3461 GCA_041306845.1 Spirochaetota bacterium | reverse complement strand
CTATTCACACTAAAATGCCGCCCTATATCTCTCAAAAACTCGAGATAATTAAGCGACCGGAGCCATTCACCGTTATTAACGATCATCCCGTCCTTGCCGTCAAGTTTTATAAAGAGTTCAAGCTGCTTTTTTATCTTTGCCGAATTGTCATCAATCTGTTCCACTGTCAATATTTTGCGGGACTCAGTCTTTCCGCTCGGATCTCCTATCATCGATGTTCCGCCGCCGACGAGTGCGATGGGGATGTGCCCCATTCTCTGAAGATGCGCCATCGCCATT
This sequence comes from Spirochaetota bacterium, assembly GCA_041306845.1. GTDB lineage: Bacteria > Spirochaetota > GWE2-31-10 > GWE2-31-10 > GWE2-31-10 > JBFZEO01. Next base: position 3,182 of record JBFZEO010000156.1, on the reverse strand, counting down.
ATAGGAACAAGGTGCCCGAGGTGCAAACTAACATTTGTCGGATCAAATCCCGCATAATAGCGGACTTTACCGGTATTAAACATATTTTCAAGATTAGACTCGTTGGTGCATTGCTGAAAAAATCCCCGCGCCTTTAAATATTGCAGTGTATTCAAATCTGACTTCCTTTTATACCTTAATATCTTTTAACCACGATTTATTTTCGAGATACCAGTTTACAGTATTTTTTATTCCTGTTTCAAAGTTAATCTCAGGTTTCCAGTTGAGAATTTTATTAGCCTTAGTGATATCAGCCCATGTTTCCAGCATATCTGTTTTCTGGAACGGTTTATGGTCGATTACAGCTTTTTTACCGGAGTAACTTTCTATCAGTTCTATCATCTTGTTCAGGAGAATGGGATTATTCCCGCCGCCAAGGTTAATTATTTCGTAACCGGTTTTCTTAAGAGCAGCGATCGTTCCCCGGGCAATATCATCCACATATGTGAAGTCTCTCGCCTGAGTTCCGTCACCATAAAGCGTAATCGGAGTCTCTTCAAAAATCCACTTCACAAATCTGAAAGGACTCATGTCGGGTCTGCCCGCCGGTCCGTAAACCGTAAAATATCTGCAGATTGTCACATCGATACCGTAAAGGTAGTGATATGTGTACGCCATAGTTTCAGCAGCCTTTTTAGTTGCAGCATATTGTGAAATCGGTGTATTTACCGGTAAATCCTCTTTGAACGGCATCTCCTGACCGGCATAAAGGGACGATGTTGAGGCAAGAACAAACTTCTCGCACCCCTTCTCCTTCATTTTCTCCAGCAGATTGAGAGTGCCGGTCGCATTGGTTGTCATGTAGACGAATGGATTTATCTCGCTGTACCTCACACCGGCTCTTGCTGCAAGATTTACCACGGCGTCAAACTTATATTTGTCAAACATGTCATTGAGAAATGACATGTCCTCTATGTCACCCTTATAAAAGGTGAAATTCTTAAGTTTTTTTAAACTATCAAGACGATGTTCTTTGATCCTTACATCATAATAATCATTGAGATTATCTATCCCGATAACTTCATATCCGCCATTTACAAGCAGCTCGACAGTTTTTGCACCGATAAACCCGGCTGCCCCTGTCAATAATATTTTACCCATTATTTTCTTCCGATTCCATAGTATTCAAGTCCGAGGCCTCTTACGTATTCCGGATTGAACATATTTCTTCCGTCAAAAACAGCAGGTTTCTTTAACAACTCTTTAACTCTATGAAAGTCCGGCTGCCTGTAGAGATGCCATTCCGTCAAGACAGCCAGAACATCTGCACCTTTAACTGCGTCATAATTATTTTCACAATACTCTATACTGCTGTTAATATCAGCAAAAATTCTCTTTGATTCTTCAAAAGCCTTAGGATCATGAACTCTCACCTTCGCACCGGCTTTAACAAGCGCATTTATAATTGTGATTGACGGAGCCTCTCTCATATCATCAGTTTCCGGTTTAAACGAGAGACCCCAGATTGCGACTGTTTTACCCTTGAGATTTTCATCATGCAGTTCAAAGTATTTTTTTATTTTTGTGAATAGAACACTCTTCTGCGCATCATTAACATCTTCTACCGCCTGGAGTATTTTCATATCGTAACCGGCATCTTTACCAATCCTTATTATCGCCTTAACATCTTTAGGAAAACAGCTTCCGCCGTAACCGATACCCGGATATATAAATGAGTATCCTATTCTTGAATCAGCGCCTATTCCAACACGCACCATCTCAACATCAGCATTTACCTTTTCACAAAGATTTGATATCTCATTCATAAATGATATTTTTGTGGCAAGCATCGAGTTCGCCGCATATTTTGTAACTTCAGCACTTCGCACATCCATTGTTATACATCTAGGGCTTTTTCTGAAAAACACGGAATACAATTCTTCCATCATTTCTCTTGCCTTCTTACTGTCGGCACCGATTACAACTCTGTCCGGTTTCATAAAGTCATTAACGGCATCTCCCTCTTTGAGGAATTCAGGATTTGAAACAACATCAAATTCTATATTTAAATTTCTTTTTTTCAGCTCTTCTTTTATTGCCTCTTTGACTCTATCGCCGGTTCCCACAGGAACTGTTGATTTATTAACAACAATTTTATACTCATTCATATTTTGACCGATCTCTCTCGCTACAGCAAGAACGTGCTGGAGATCAGCCGAACCATCTTCCGCCGGCGGAGTTCCTACAGCGATAAAAACAAACTGAGCTGTCTTTAACCCGTCATTAAGGTTTGTTGTAAAATGGAGTCTGCCGTCCTTATGATTTTTCATAACAATCTGTTCAAGTCCCGGCTCGTATATCGGAATTATCCCTTTTTTAAGACTATCTATCCTCTGTGGATTCTTATCTATACAATAAACATCGTTTCCCATATCAGCGAAACATGCTCCGGCAACCAACCCAACATATCCGGAACCAACCACAGTTATTCTCATATATCCTCCATGTAAATACAATTATTTTATAATCTACTTAATATTTTCTAATAACATATTTGTAAAAAATAATAAACCCCATTTGTAATATTATTACTAATTATATATCTTTGATAAATGTAAACGGTTACATTTATCTTGACACCATCAGATTAAGATTATATATTCTCTAAATTGAGAATAGTATTAATCGTTACAAAAGGAGTTTTACCTTGAAAACAGACATCATCGTCTCCGGACTTATCAACATTGAAACAACCTTAAAAGTAGATTCATTCCCACTAAACTATTTTCCGGTTACTTATCCATTCTTCGGCATCAGATCAACCATATCCGGAGTCGGATACAACGTTGTAAAAGCACTTAACAAACTCGGTTCTTCCGCAATGCTATTTTCCATAATAGGAAACGACATAAACGGAGATGCTGTAATTGATGTTTTCAGATCAGAGCAATTATCTTCCCGGTACATAGAAAAGATACTGAACGAAACACCGCAATCCATAATAATTTACGAACCATCCGGCAGAAGACAGATCCATGTAGACCTAAAAAACCTGCAGGAAACCGAGTATCCGGCGGAGAATTTTATCAAATCACTCAAAGAGTGCAGCATCGCTGTCCTCTGCAATATCAATTTCTCAAGACAATTTCTAAAAGAAGCTAAGATTCTCGGTAAACTTGTAGCAACAGACGTCCATGTTTTGA
>JBFZEO010000155.1:0-3304 GCA_041306845.1 Spirochaetota bacterium | reverse complement strand
TGTTCCACCTGTTCCCATTCCGAACACAGAAGTTAAGCCCCTTAGCGCCGATGGTACTGGAGAGTTCGCTCTCTGGGAGAGTAGGTCGTTGCCGGGTTTTTTATTTTTTAATACAGATTATTATTGAGGCAATGATAACATGTTACCAATCATAGAAGTTTTAACAGCAACTATCATATGGGGCTTAACTGGGGTTTTTGTTAAGATAATCGATGCAAATCCTGTTGTAATTTCATTTTTTAGACTTGGAGTTCCTGCCGTTTTCTTACTTCTTTACTATACTTTGAGGCGTAACAAAGATGCTTTTTGCTTTAATTACAGGCTTACGCTATCATCCGGTCTCAATGGAGTAGGACTTCTCTTGTATTATGCCGCTTTTTCATTGACCAGCATGAGTAACGTTGTGATAATGTTCTATACTTATCCCATATGGGTCATACTTTTTTCAAAATTTATATTAAAAGAGAAAATCTCCAAACAATATACATTCCTTCTTCCGATTGCATTTATCGGAATAATAATAATTTTTTATAAAAAAGATTTCTCACTTGCATCAAAAGATTTTCTTGGGATTGCACTTGCGGTTGCAACGGCTGTTATTTTTGCAATTATGATGATAATAACTAAAAAAGAACAGAGGAAAAGCAATAATTTCAAGATTATTTTTCATCAAAATCTAATCGGTGCACTCGTTCTTTTGCCGGCTCTCTTTTTTATCGATTTCACAATTACTCCGACGGGCATAGGTGTTGGAGTTATATACGGATTCTTGATAGGATTGGTTGGATTTACACTCTATTATATGGCATTAAAACGGATTGATATGGCAGTTATATCGATTCTTTCATATTTTGAGGTTGTATCAGCGATATTTTTCATGACTGTTTTACTTAGAGAGCCGCTCAGGTGGAATGTGATTGTTGGGGCAATATTGATAATATTACCCGAACTCGTGATATTTCTTGTTAAAGGGCACATTATGAAGTCAAAGAACATATCATGATTTTTTGTTAGAAATAATATTCAACAAAAAAATGATGAGAATCGAGACCAGCGAGAGAAGTGCCGACAAAATCAAAGCCTTGCTGTAATTGCCATCCATAACAGAATTATAAATCGATAACGAAATAGTATCCGTTTTACCCCGGATGTTACCGCCAAGCATCATCGTTATGCCGACCTCACCGAGCGATCTGCCAAAGGAGAGAAGAAGTCCGGAAATGACGGTTTTTTTTATACATGGCAGAATTATTGTTATAAATGTTACCAGTTCGGATTTGCCGAGTGAATAAGCTGCGTTTATAATATTCTTATCGAATGTTTCAAGTGAGGTTTGAATTGTTTTGACGATAAGTGGCAGTCCTGCGACAAATGAGGCGATAACGAGTCCCGAAAATGAGAAAATGATATTTAAATTAAAGAGACTTAGAAATTTACCAATAAATCCGTTTCGTCCAAGCAGTAGTAACAAAAACAATCCGGTTGCAATAGGGGGAAATATTAAAGGGATATTAATTATCCCTTCGATAATCGACTTTATAGGACCGGAGCATCTATTAACAAGAAATGCAATAGATACTCCAAAAAATCCGTGTAGGACGATTGTGAATAGAGCAATCTTAAAGGTTAAAAGAATTGAGATGACATCATCTCCGTCAAAAATAAAACGCAAAAAATTATAGTCCATAGTGTTCTAAAATATCTTTAACTTCTTTTGTTTTTAAAAAGTTTATAAAATCAATGACATCTTTATCGTTGTCATAACCCGCAATTACTCCAGCTGAGATTATTATCGGCGAGTAGCCATCATTTATAATCACATATCCTCCGATTGAATCTTTCAGCCCTATAGCGTCCGATAAGTTTATAAATCCGCAATCAATTTCGTTTGCAACAATGTACGATGTTACCTGCGGAACAGTATCAACTTGCAGCAATTTATTTTCCAAATCTTTATATAATCCTTTACTGTTGAGATACTCCAGTGCAGCAATGCCGTAGATTGCATTTTTTGTGTTCGGTAGTCCGATTTTGGTGAATGTACTTTTTCTCAGATCGCTCACATCTTTTATCGCATATTTTTTACCATATGCGATAACAAGTTTTCCCTCCCCAAGGTCATAAAAAGATGCAATTTTCAAAATTTTATCATTCGTTAGCGATGATTTATCTCCGATAATAATTTTTAATAATCCGCTTTCAGAGACTTGTGTTCTTATCTGCTGCATATTTCCAAAAACACCAACTATTTTTTTCTGATTTTTTTCCTTGTAAATGGTAAATATTTTTTCTACAACTTTCTTGTAGCCGGCTACAGATGCAATGCCGAGCTCATTTTCCACTGCGGTGCAAATGGATAAACTGTTAAAAACTATTATTATAGTTACAAATAATGATATTTTCCTCAAGATTTTCCCCCATTCTACTCGGGACTGATGCATAAGAAAAATATTGCAACAGTCCCGAAAAAGATTATTTTCCTATTATTACTTCAGTTGATTTTATAACCGCAATTGCAGCGTCTCCGGTTTTAAGTCCAAGTTCGGTCAAACTGTCTTTGCCGATAAGGGAGGTGATGATGTTTCCATTACCGATGTCGAGCTTTATCTGTGACATTATTGCTCCCTCTTTGATTTCGATAACTTTTCCTTTTAGCTGATTTCTTGCTGAAAGCTGCATAGTAGACTCCTTATGATTAAAAAATTTTGGAACCAATTTTCTGTAGAATCGGGTTGAATGCTTTTGAACCGACTAAAACCCGATCTCCGATATTGAGGTTTTTGCGATCCTCATCAGTGATAACTATTTCTATTATTCTGGAGCCTATTGATACATAAGCGATGTAGAGAATATCCGCTTTCACAATTTTGATAATTTCCCCAGTGACACTGAATTTATTTGAAGTTATATTGGCGGCAAATACATTCTCCGGAGAATCGTCTCTGACAACCTTACCGTTATCAATCACTATTACACGCTGTGACAATTTGAATATCTCCGGGATGTCGTGCGATACAAGAAAAACAGTGACAGGAAACAGTTTGTAAATCTTTGCGATCTCATCCTGCAGTTTGTGGCGCATTTCGGGATCAATGGCGGAAAGTGGTTCATCGAGCAGGAGTATATCCGGCTCCCGCGCAATCGCTCTTGCCAGGGCTACCCGTTGTTTCTGCCCGCCCGAGAGTTTATCGGGATGCCTTCCCGATAATTCTGTCAAACCCATTATATCGAGCAGATTCCTCATTTTATCAGTATCTTTATTTACGTATGTGAGATTTTTTAGGACTGTCATGTTGGGGAATAG
>JBFZEO010000153.1:0-6647 GCA_041306845.1 Spirochaetota bacterium | reverse complement strand
ATATTGCGATAAATTTCTATCATCACGATATTTTCTTGCATTGTCAAAAATACTTCTTATTTCGGAAGTTTGCTCCGTTATTGCATTTAAGAAATAAACAGAAAAGATATATAGTAAGTAAATAAAAATTCTCATACTGACTCCAATTTTATTCTGTACCTAAAGCCAAGGAAAGTTTGAAATTGTATTTTTAGTCTAAACAAAAAAAACAATGCGGTCAAGTTAAGAACATACATCTTCTAAATTTTTAGAGTTTGCCCGTATGCCAACCTGGAACCTGCAAACAATCGGTGCAACACATTTTTACCATTTCATGTAACTTACAACAATAATAATTTACCCCATCTGTGATAAAACAAACATAAGTAACATTCCACCTAAAACACGTTACCTACGACTCACCGAGGATCGACTTTATCTGCCTGATAGAGTCCGCTATCTTGTTCTTGGGAATGAGCTGATACTTTGAAGGGATCATCCCGCGGTGGGTACACTCAAGAACCGATACGAGATTCTGCAGCTCAACCTCATAAGGATAAACCGCTGGTATAAAATTGTTAACAGCCTCCTCAATGTGCGCAGATGAGACTATATCCGTATCGTGCGATGCCGCGATAAACTTTGCCCTGACAAGGATTGCCTCGATATCGGCTCCAGAGTACGTGTGTTTCTGCTTCCTGAAAAGTTCCTCATTGAATTTGGCATCGGTTTTAATCTTAAGTTTTTTTATCATTATATAGTAGAGAGTTGACTTCTCCTCGTCTGTTTCCGGGTAGAATAGTGAAAGATGCTCTTCACATCGTCCCTGCCGTTTGATATCTATCGGCAGCAGGTCGGGGCGACAGGTTATAAGGAACCATATAATTTTCCCGCGATACTCCGTATTCCCCATAAAAGAGGCGATCTGAGCAAAAACACGGTTAGAAGTACCGCTGTCTCCATCCTGATTCCTGTCTCCAAGCATTGCATCAGCCTCATCTATCAGTACACCGACAGGCGCCATTGCCTTGAGAATGTTCAAAATCTTTTCGATATTAGACTCGGTCACGCCCACATACTTTGACCGGAAATTAAGCAGTTTTAACACCGGAATCCCTATTTCACCTGCAAAACAGCTGCACAAAAACGACTTACCCGTACCGACAGGACCGGAAATCAGATAACCCATAGGGAGAACGTCGAGTCTTCCATTTTTAATGTTCTGTGACGCTTTTTTGAGACTGCTTTTGACAAACTCGTGACCGCTAACCATTTCCAGATTTGATTCAGACTCGATTATCTCAAGCATCCCCATCGACTCGGATTCGATAAGCTCCTTCTTACGCTCGCGCAGATATTCGAGGGAGATGTTTTTTTTCTCCTGATAACTCTCTGAGATTATCTGATTGATATTCACGAGATTGAGACCGCCGGTTATTTTTGATATAGTCTGGATAGAGATAGATTCGTCATTGAGAAGTTTGCCGATGTTTTTATTATAATTAAGGAAATCTTCCCTTGTCTCTTCATCGGGTATCGGCACATTTATTTTTATGATATTAGGACATTTTACAAGACTCGGGCTCATATCTGCAAGGTTTTCGGTGAGCAGAATAATAGTCACATCCTTGTTGATCCAGACCGGATTATACGCCCACCGCTTGAGCGTGACAAGACTGAACCTGTCCTCCTCCGAAAAGATCGAGCCTGATATAGCCGGCGAGATAGTCTCGGCAAAGTCTATTATTAAAACAACTCGTTCCTTTTGCTCGACTTTTTTATAGAAGTAATTTTCGATTATCTCAAAGGACTTCGTCAGGCTCCGGGTGAGAATGGAACTGACTTTGTCACGCGAAACTCCCTCTATGCCTGAGTCGATAGCTGTATTTATAAAATCCTCATAGTTTGAGTTTGATCCGGATTTATCGTTTGCGTTCTCGATGAATGTGATCCCCGACGATCTATCGTAGCAGATTATCTTACCACGATAACCAAAAAGTATATCCGCAAAATACTCCTGTATTTTGACAAATTTATATTCGTTGTCGCCGGTTCGCTGTGCGAGGAAATCTCTTATATTCCCATGAAAAATATATGTAGATGCTGTGTTGGAACAGTATTTAATGGCAAAGGTTTTCGCCCATTCGGGGAGTTTTTTTATGAAGTTATAATTCTTTTGTATCATGTGCTGAGCCATAAAACACTCCGATAAGATTTAATTTGTTTTTTTAATTGTTATTAAAAGGTCATCCTTAAAAATATCCGCCCTAATCTATAATTTAGAAGCCACAAGTCGTTGCCTGATAAGTGTCAGAAATTTCTGTAACTTTTCATCAGTATCGAGTTTAAACTCATTTAGTATCAACTCCTGATAACTAAGATACTCCGGTTCATCGTCAGTGAGGAGACTTGAGATAACATTCGCCAGATAAATAATCTTTGTAACATCTTTAGTTTCCTCTTCCGGTGCATAGGGATTTGACTGATCACGTATAATCAGCACGAGATTTGGCGGCAGTCCCCATTTTAATGCCATCTTGGAACCGATCTGGAAGTGGTTGGCGCCATCTAAGAGATTCTCTATGATATTTACGGAGATATTCTTCTTCATGCAGTATCCGCCGATCTTATCCATGGTTTCCGGATGGAGACTCTTGATAACTATCTTCCCTATGTCATGGAGAAGTCCTCCGACATATGCCTGTTCACCGAGGTCAGTTTTGTTAAGAAGATCGCATATTATGGAGGATATCTGCGCCACCTGATAACTGTGCAGCCATATTTTCTGCAGCTCTTTATATGAGTATTTTTCTTCCATAGCTTTTTTTACACCATATGAATGGAGGAGATACTTCACACCTTTAACTCCGATTATACTAACGGCGAGATCGATCTTTTCTATCTTGTTGAGACGCCTGTAATGTGCGGAGTTCGCCATCTTGAGGATCTCCATGGTAAGCGCCGGATCTTTCTTTATAATCTCAGCTACAGCTTTAAAGTCAACATCTTTATTCTCAATCATACCCGACAATATCCTGATGTTATCCGGGAACTGCGGTATGGAATCGATCTCCTTTATAAGTGCATCACTTATCATATCAACCTCCTCCTCCGTAACGAGGGAGAGCGGTATGGCAAGTCTCACATGTGTCATATCATTTTCAGTAACGATCGCGAAATTTTTGTCATAAACCCCTATTTTCCTGAGAATGAGAATAAGGATAACTATACCGAGGCCTGCCCCTTCAGAATCATCAAGTACATTCTGAAAAGCCTCCTCAACAGAGTTAAAAGTTTTAGCATGAGTTATTTTACTTATTATCTTCGCTTTTTCCTGCTCAAGTATAGGTGAATTATTTGAAATTATTATGTTGAGAAAAGGATCTTTAATCTGAAAATACAACTGAACAAAAAGGTTATTTTTTTCCTGGAGTTCAAGATAGTGTTCAATATTGGGTATTGTAACTTCCTTAAACCGCTTCATCCCCTTTTCATAATCCTCTATGTTATTGATATCGAGATTTTCTTCCATAAAGAAAACTCTTTTCGTATTAGCTTTTTTGGCATTATTGATAAGCTCACGCAGGCAGTAAGCAAGATTATCGAATATTTTCTCTTTGCCGATATATTTGAGAAATGTTTCAAGCACATTTATGCTGTACTCTTCGTATTCTCTCAAAACCTTGTGATCTTTTAGAATAAGCGGTTTACCGTTTTCGATCTGAAATTCAATCTCTGACTTTGATAAGTAAATATTTTTCATAACATTCTCTATGTATTTAATTTATAACCAGTTCATTATAAATAAAAACTTATAAAAATTCAATTGATATTTATATTTTGAAGATAATCAGCAATCCTGAGTTAGCCATTTTTTTATAAAAGCGCTTCTGTTTGCATATTTTTTATTAATCTGATATATTTAACTTCATTTTTTGTTGAATGGAGAAACCGCTTTGAAAGATTATATCAATATTTACAGTCCGTCTATTAAAAGAAAAGATCTGGAATATGTTCTTGAGTGTATGATGAATGATAAACTGGAGTATGGAGACTTTGCGAAATCTTTTGAAGAAAAAATAACTGAGAAAACAGGGGCTAAAGGGTGTCTTTGCGTAAACTCCTTTTTTAGTGCGATAGATTTGACCTTTGAAGCACTTAACGTCAGCGAGGGGGATGAAGTTATTTTATCCTCTTTTTCACCGGTCATCTACCTTAATGTCATACTAAAGAGAAAAGCAAAACCTGTTCTCTGTGATCACGATGAGAGATTTTTTAAACCCGGACTGGAGTCCGTTAAATCTCTGATAACAGAGAAAACAAAATGCATTATAATACAGCACCAGTTCGGATACTCACTGGACACAACTCCATTCAAAGAGATATTTCCCGACATAATTGAAGATATAACAAGTGTAATCGGAGCTAAAACTGGCGAGAACATCGCCGGAACCAATGCCCGATACGCGATAGCAGATCTCTCATCAAAGGAGATGATAACAACAGGGGACGGCGGGGCTGTTTTTGCTTACGACCGGAGAGATTACAAACGTCTTGAGGAACTCGTAAACTTTGATCCGGCTAAAGAGTTCCAGCCGATTTTCAATTGTCTCATCCCAGATCTTAATGCAGCTATGGGTGTCAGTCAGCTCCACAGTTATGAACATCGGGTAAAACTAAGGGAAAATATCGGAAAAATCTACGAAGATTCTGTAACGCGGAGCAGAAACTCGTTTATAGCACCCGAAGAAAACAATCAGCGTATTTATTCCGAATTTCCGGTCATTATAAAATCCGGGTTAAAAGATGCTATTTTTTTCTTCAAGAAGAATGGAATCGAGGCTGTCCGACCGTATGAATATCCGCTTCATCATTATCTGAAACTTGACCGGGAGATGTTCCCAAACACCGAGAGATTTTACCTCACAACTCTTCTTGTTCCGATTAATTCGATATTAGTAAAAAAAGAGGTTGAAAAGATTTCAAAAGTACTGTCGGCATTGATATAGTTTCCGCTTAAAATTACAGCTATTTTACTTAAAATTTATTTGCAGAATTGTATTTGACTATTTATAGTCTTTTGATTATTATCTATAACTATCATGAAAAACTTCCTCCTCATCGGGTTAACCGACAAAGATAATGTCAATAAGTTCGCAGATTATATGCATGTTAAATCAGAAGAGTTCCATTTTAAATTTGATAAATATCTCTACTCAAAAAATGATTTTTTACTATATGACAAATTGGGACGCGGGTTTAATCCGCTCGATTATGATGCTGTTGTCTCTGTGGGCGGAGATGGAACTTTCCTGTTTACATCGAGAGTTTTTGCCGGTACAGATGTTCCTGTGTTCGGCGTTAACTCGAGCAGACTCGGATTCAATACGCGCATTGAGCTCTCCGAGATAGAATCGTATCTACGCAGCTTTATGCAGGACAAGTCAAAGTTTGAGTACAAAGATCTCCTTGATATCAGTATCGACGGAGAACCTCAGAAATACACAGTTCTGAACGAAGGAGTCATATCTCATACCGGTATATCGAGGATGATAAGGCTCAATGTTTTTTTGAATGATGATCCGATCTACGACTTTAGAGGTGACGGTTTAATAATAAGTACATCTACCGGGTCAACAGCTTACAATCTAAGCGCCGGAGGTCCCATTCTCCACCCGTCAGTAGATGCCATCGCACTATCGCCGATCTGCCCTCACACACTCGCTATAAGACCCTACATACTGCCGAACGACAGATGCGTTAATATAATCGTTAAGGAGTCCACTACTCAGCCGCAGTTAACTCTCGACGGACAGAAAATAATACTCCTCAATGTCAATCAGAATATCTCTTTTAAAAAATCCGAAAAAACGGTAAAGATTGTAAAATCAGATAAAAGTTTTTCCTATATACTCAAAGATAAACTGGGGTGGACTGTATAATGATATCTTATTTAAATATTAGAAATTTTGCATTGATTGAAAATTCGGAAGTCACGTTTTCAAATGGATTAAACATAATTTCCGGGGAAACTGGATCGGGAAAATCTATCATAATCCAGGCACTGGCGATACTCCTCGGCGACAGGGCGAGTGTCGATCAGATAAGAACCGGCGTTGATGAAGCCATAATCACGGCAACCATTTCGATAGAGAGCAACAAAGAGATCATCAGGTTTCTGAAAGAATCGGGTATCGCCTACGAGAATGATGAGCTCATAATAAGACGGAGTCTCACTTCAAACGGAAAATCAAGATCGTTTATAAACGGTTCGCCTGTTACAACGAAAGAATTATCATTCATATCGACACAGCTTTTTGACTTCCACGGTCAGCACGACGGCATATCATTACTCCGCAGAGAGACACATTCCAAGTACCTCGACAACTACATCGGCATAGCTCAGGAGATATATGAACTGTCGGCGGTTTACAGCAGCATTCAACAGACTATAAAAGAGATAAAATCACTCGACACCGACGAAAAAGAGAAAGAGAGACAGATAGAGCTCCTGAAATATGAGATCGAAGAGATAGAGAACGCCGGTTTTAAAAAAGGTGAAGATGAGGATTTAAAAAGTAAGATTAAGATTTACTCAAACATCGAAAAGATTTCGTCATCTATCGGTGAACTTGACGGTGAATTTTCCGGAGATACCGGAATTATAA
>JBFZEO010000152.1:0-17421 GCA_041306845.1 Spirochaetota bacterium | reverse complement strand
CTATTGGAATGGTAATAAGCGCAAATATAAAAAGCAGTGTTGTTATTTTACGCATTATTTTCTAATGTAGTCACCGTAGAAGCTGAAATATCCGTTTGCTTCCGTGAATTCCAATTCTGCCTCAATCTGTGTGTTTTTATCTTCCGATCCGCTGGCTTTATAAGCATTTGACATTTGCACAGAGTTCTCATTAAAAAAACGCCATCTCATGAGATAATATTTACCGGCTGTTTTAGACGATGATGACCCCACAGATGTCAGTTTTATGGTTATGTAACCTGATTTTTCCGTAAAATCTTCGTGTCCGACAATTATACCGGCAAAATCGTAGCCCCAGCCGCCGTCGTTATAGACAAAGAGATCCTTGCTGATTGCGTATGAATCTCCGCCGGTGCTGCTCCATGTACCTATAATCTTAGATTTTTCCTCTTCGTCATCATCGTCAGATGGAGCTGCCTGAGAACAACTGCTGAGGATGAGCATCATTATAAGGATAATAATGCTCCAGATAGATTTGCTTTTCTTGATAAACATAAAAACTCTCCTTTACACTTCGGGATTGATAAATCCACGAGTAAAGAGACCGGTGTGAAAAATCTGTAATAAAGTTTTTTGCTAAAAATAACTAAAATGATAAACAGATGTTTTCCGACTCTACTCCGCGAAGTCAAAAATAAATTAAAATTTGATCATTGTACCAAAGTTTCCTGACTAATGAGTGATAACCTTCCCTTTTGCCTTCCCGGATTTTATCCCAGTGACATATTAAAAGGGTTGTCCTCAATTACAGTTACGGGCTAGCGCCGGAATTTAACCGGACTTCCTTTGTAATGCAACAGTGGGAATATAGAAAAATAAGAAAATAAAGTCAATCTTATTTTTCTTATATGGTACCTCTTATTAATTGTAGTTGAGGTGCCATGAAGGGCGGGGAATGACATTATAGACTCAAAAAACCTGTAGTTATTAGGTTTTTTGAGGTTCCCTATAAAAAATTGTTGACTTTATATACCGATAGGTATATAAAGTCAACATGGACACAAAAGAACACATTCTACAGACAGCGCTAAAACTCTTCGCCGAACATGGATTTGCAACAACCGGGATACAGGAGGTAACTCAAACCTCAGGGATTGCCAAGCCGACTCTCTATTACTATTTTGGCAGTAAAGAGGGGCTGCTTGAGGGGATACTGGAAAAGTTTTTTAAACCGCTCCTTGATAATCTGACAACGGTTTCAAATTGTCCCTCGGATGTTCCCGGTTCTCTTTATAAATTTGCGGAAACAGTTTTTAAATTTGCTGCTGAGAATAAAGATTTTTACCGTATGCTGCTTTCAATGGGGTTTGATCCTCCGCAGTCCAGAACTTATCTTATAATTAAACCGTATCTTGAGAAAGAGTATGAAATCTTCGAGAGTTTCTTTAAGGCAGCGCAGCAGTTTCATGGGAATATGAAGGATCGTGAGAAGCAGTACGCTCTTTCCTTTATCGGTTTGATAAACACATATATATCTGTGCAGTTAAATTTTGATCTCGATATCGACAGTTCCTTTGTTTTTAGAGTGGTTCATCAATATATGTATGGAATTTTTTCATAGATATTTTTTTTTAGTTAATATATACCGAACGGTACGTATGTTTGACTTTTAATAGGAGGACTAAAGAATGAAAAGTAGAATAACATCAGTTTTGGTTGTCGGAGCGGGTACGATGGGGCAGCAGATTGCACTGCAAATAGCGAAGAGTAATTGTTATGTGACGCTGCTCGATATTTCCGAGACAAATCTTGAGAAGGCGAAGGCGGCTATTATCTCAAAACTACCTCAAAATCGAAACGGCAACATTTTATTTTCTTCAAATCTTGCAGCTTCTGTCAAAGGGGTTGATCTGGTGATTGAAACAATAAGTGAAAATCTCAAAGCAAAAAGGGATCTTTTCCGCTTATTAGATAAAATTTGTGAAAAAGATGTTGTATTTGTGTCAAATACATCTGATCTTCTGCCGTCAGAATTGGCAAAATATACCGGCAGGGCAAAATTGTTTTGCGCATATCATTTTCATGCACCGCAGTATGGAGCGGATATCGTAGATATTATGCCGCACAAGGATACGTGTCCGGAAGTTTTAGAACAATTGGTTTTATTTACAAGAGATATCGGTTTAATTCCTGTTGTTCTTAAAAAAGAGAATCGAGCATATATTTACAACAACATTTTAAATTCAATTCTTGATACGTCAGTTCAGCTTGTGTTAAAGGGTGTGGCGGATTATAAGGAAGTAGATAAAGTGTGGATGGGAAATACCGGTATGAAAATAGGTCCGTTTGGTATGCTTGACCTGATCGGACTTGATACTGCCGCAGAAATAAGTAGAATCCGTGCAAAGAAAAATCCCTTTATATTGTTTGGGGTAAAGTACTTTATGAAATATATTTCTGCGGGAAAAACCGGGATGAAATCGGGCGAAGGTTTTTATAAATATCCCGATCCGGAGTATTCAAAAGAAAATTTTCTTAAGTGATAAATTGAATTAGATAAAACAACTAATTATGGAGGAATTATGAATAATAAAATGAAAGAGCTGGTTTTTTACCATATCTATCCGCTGGGGTTCTGCGGAACTCCGGAGACGAATGATTACCATTCTCAGACAGTCAACAAGTTGTCAATGGTGAAAGAGTTTATCCCTCATCTGACCGATCTCGGGATAAATGCAGTCTATCTCGGCCCGCTCTTCGAGTCCGGCACTCATGGATACGAC
Source organism: Spirochaetota bacterium (assembly GCA_041306845.1). Taxonomy (GTDB): domain Bacteria; phylum Spirochaetota; class GWE2-31-10; order GWE2-31-10; family GWE2-31-10; genus JBFZEO01. The sequence goes on along the minus strand of JBFZEO010000152.1, from coordinate 14,659 downwards.
ACTACTGATTATTTTAATGTCGACAGGCGATTGGGAAGCAATGCTGATTTGAGGGAGCTTGTCGATGATTTTCATAAGAATGGGCTCAAGGTTATAATCGATGCTGTTTTTAATCACACAGGGCGTGATTTCTTTGCATTCAGGGATATGGTTGTCAATAAACAGAATTCCCAGTATAAGGATTTTTATCACAACATTAACTGGGGGAAATCAAGTCCGTACGGAGACCCATTCGACTACACCGGATGGGCCGGCAATAAAAATCTCGTTAAACTCAACCTCACGAATCAGGCCGTGAAAGACCATATCTTTTGTGCTGTTAAGGAATGGATAAACGAATTTAACATAGACGGACTCCGTCTCGACGCAGCGGATGTGCTCGATCACAACTTTATGATGGATTTGAGGCGTTTTACAGATGGTGTCCGCCAGGATTTTATCCTGCTGGGCGAGGTTGTGCATGGAGATTACAGTCAATGGACAAATCCCGGCAAGCTGCATTCTGTGACAAATTATGAGTGCTACAAAGGATTGTTCTCATCGCATAACGATAATAATTATTTTGAGATTGCATACTCGCTTCAGCGGGAGTTCGGTGATAGCGGGATTTATAGAGGGCTTCCTTTATATAATTTTGCGGACAATCACGATGTACCGAGGATTATCTCCATTCTCAAGGATAAAGCGGATATCTACCCGATATATGGTCTCCTTTTTACTATCCCGGGAGTGCCTTCTATCTATTACGGCAGTGAATACGGTATTGCCGGAAAAAAAGAACCCCATTCCGATAAAAATCTCCGGCCCTCTCTTGATGCAATAAATTCTTCTCAAAGGGATTTTTCGCTTGCCGACAGTTTGAAACGGCTGATTAATATGCGCAAGAACTCATCGGTTTTAAAATTTGGCAGTTATAAAGAGGTCTCGCTGACTCACTCAACTCTTGCGTTTGTGAGGGAGTTTGAGGGGCGTGTCGTCCTTGTTCTGGTGAATGGGTCGGCAGAGAAACAATTATTAAATGTGGGGCATAATTATAATAACAAAAACGGATATGACATTCTTAATAACGAGGAGATTTCGTTCGGGACTTCCGGGTCAGTTGAAGTTTATCCGAAGTGGCTGCGTGTTGTTGAAGTAAAAGGTTAACTTGAACTTTTTACTGAGGTATCTTTTATGAGCAGTCCGGTGAGGAATGTGAAGATATCTCCCGATATCGTTATCAGTCTCAAGATTATCGATGCTATGAGTGCACCTGACTCTCCGGATAGCGGAGTGAATATCACAAGAAGCATCAATTCCCTCACGCCGAGGCCGCCGGGAGCTCCTGGAATGAGGTAGCCGGAGAGCCATGCAAGAGTGAACCCGCCGTAGATATACATGATGTTTACGGCGTTGATATCGACTTTGAGTATGATGCCGAATATGAAAATGAGAACGATTGAAGTTATGGCAAAGTAAAATATATATGAGATACCGACAAATATGTAGCCGGGTATTTTGTTTAGCGATATGAGCTCTTTTATGTAGCCGATAATCTTTGACGGTTTAAGGAATATAACAAGAGCTGCGAGTGCTGAAAGTAAAACTATGATTGATATTGCAAGGCGCAGCGGAGTCATGAGCGAGAGTAAAGTTTCCGGTATCTTTATCACTCTGAGCGCGAGTGATAAAGATATGATTATGCCAGAGGTCAAAATCAGATATGCGATCTCCATCATGTTGGAAAGGAGCATTTTTTTATGCGTGAAACCCTGCTCGTATCCGGCTGCGTGTCTTGTTGCGAAGTGCATCAAGTTTGAGGGCAGATATTTTGCTATCGATGTTTTGAGATAAGCCTTGATAAATTTTAATTTTATTATTTTATGACCAGCTATTATCTCAAGGACTTTTGCCCAGTTGAATGCGAGTATCCCATTCGCCAGTGAATAGAAAAGTGATAATCCAATAATAATCGGTATGTGGTAGAGTCTTAGTACAGAAAACGCCTTGCCGATGTCCATCTTCATAAAAGTGTGGATAAGAAAAGCGAATGAGAGTAAAACTATGATTATACCGATTATCTTGACTATCTTTTTTTTCATATCTATCGGCTCAACCTCTTATCAATCAGGTCTGCCAGCATTCCGGTAACGAGAATCTGTATGCCGGTAACAAAAAGGATTGTCGCTGTGTCAACAGGAACTTCATTGAAAAGTATCCCGAATTTTCCGAGTACATAAACTCCAACAGATGCCAGAAACATCATAAGGCTTAACGGAACAAATATCTTTAACGGATTAAAGTAGAGTACTGTTCTTATTATCAAAGTTATGAAGTTGATCGTATCTCTGATTGGTTTGATTTTTGATTTTCCCTCTCTTTTGAGGTAGTCAATCGGTACATATTTTACAAGGTAACTGTTTGTCATCATGGCAAGAGTTATCGTTGTTGTGAAACTGAAGCCGTCGCATATTATCGGGAAGTATTTCATCGCGATATCTTTTTTAAAGATTCTAAGTCCGGAGTTTAAATCTTTTATTTTTTCGTCGACAAGGAAATTTGCCAGGCTGGTTATGAACCATTTTGCCGGTTTTGTTAATGTCGGGAGTTTTTTGAATGATCTTTGTCCGACTATCATATCATAACCTTTTTCATATTCTGCATAGAGATCCGGAATTCTTTCGTTCGGATATGTTGCATCTGCGTCTGTGATACAGATATTATCATATTTTGCGTTTCTTATGCCTGTTTTTAGCGTTGCTCCATATCCTCTGTTGATGGAATGGGAAACTACTTTCAGGCAATCTTTGTATTCCGGATTGTTATTATAAAACTCGGTTAATATCTCGAGGGAACCGTCTTTTGATCCATCGTTGACAGTTACTATTTCATATTGAATGTCGGATTTGTCCATAACCTCTTTTATCTGTTTTACGGTACCGACGATAGCGTTCTTTTCATTGTAAACCGGTATTACTATAGATATTTGTTTCTGCATTGTGTTTCCTTTTATTTAGAAAATTACATAGACTTATATAATAAATATTTTTCTTTTTCAAATGTTTTTAAAATGAAATAGTCCGGATTATATTTGATCCGGACTATTTTACTACTTAGTATCTTTTTAGTATCTTCTATCTCTACTCTGATATTTGTTTCTATCTTTGTAGCCGTCTCTGCTCCGGTCTCTATTCCCGCCGCTGCTGCCTCCGGTGCTCTCTTTGGCTCTTTCAACAAGGGATTTCCCCCTTTTTGTTTTAAAAGCGTCAAGAATCTGTTCTGCCAGCTCAAACGGTACTGTAAAGAAAGAGAATTTATCAAGAATTTTGATCTCTCTGATATCTTTTGATTCGATATCTACAGCTTCCTTCAGTTTGTCGATTATTTTCATAGGAGTCATGTCGTCAAGTCTTCCCATTGCTATAAATAATCTGCTTTTTCCGGCCATATTAACATTGCTGCTGCTATATTTTCTGATCTCAGTATAATTCTTTTCGTCAAGTTCATCTTCAAGTGCGTATCTCAAGACGGAAGCAACAATCCTCTCGGCATTATTGTCTGTTAGGATTTCTTTTGCAAAATCACTGTAGCTAACGTAGTCTTCAGATTCCATTATCTCAAGGATCTCTTCCATGATTCGTTTCTTTTTAGATTCAATTACCTGATTTATTCCCGGTAATTCTTCCTTTCTGATGTCAGACTTAGTTATTCTTGTTATGAATGTGAGTTTTCTGTACTCATCAGGGGAGATAAATGTGATCGCAGTTCCCTCTTTACCGGCTCTTCCAGTTCTACCGATTCTGTGGACGTAAGACTCAGGATCCTGAGGCAATGAGTAATTTATAACGTGAGTCAGATCGTTAACATCTATCCCTCTTGCTGCAACATCGGTTGCTACCAGAATGCTCAGTTTTTTGTTCCTGAATTTTCCAAGAACTTTTTCTCGTTGCATCTGAGATATATCTCCATGGAGACCTTCTGCTGGATATCCTCTGTCAACTAACTTGCTGGCGATCGAGTCAACGTCAAGTTTTGTTCGGCAGAATATTATTCCGTAGAATTCCTGTTCTATATCGATGATTCTGCAGAGAGCTTCAAATTTATCTCCGTTAGAGATTTCAAAATATATCTGGTCAGTCAGATTAGTTGTAAGACTCTCTTTCTTCATCTTGAGTATTTTGTACTCACGCATATATTTTTTTGCAATGTTAAGTATTTCGGATGCCATCGTGGCTGAGAATAAGATAACTCTTTTTTCAGAAGGAGTTGCTTTGAATATTTTTTCAACTTCATCTATAAAACCCATGTTAAGCATCTCGTCGGCTTCGTCAAGTACCATAAATTTGATTTTACTTATGTCGAGACTTTTTCTTTCGAGGTGATCTATGATTCTTCCCGGTGTACCTACAACGATATCTGCATCTCTTTTGAGATTTCTTATCTGTCCGTCGATACTTTGTCCACCGTAAACCGGAAGAACTTTGAGTTTTTTGTGACCTTTGAGTGAGTTGATTTCATCGGCAACCTGTAGCGCAAGTTCCCTTGTAGGTGCGAGAATGAGAGCCTGTACACCGATCCCTGTTTCTTTGATAAGTTCAAGGATAGGAATACCGAATGCGGCTGTTTTACCCGTACCTGTTTGTGCTTGACCTATGATGTCAGTTGTTTCATTGATGAAGATAGGAATTGTCATTTCCTGAATAGCTGTCGGTTCTTCAAAGCCCTTTTTTTCGAGAGCTTTAATCATTTCGTCCGACAATCCGAGACTTTTAAATTTTTCCATAATTTACCACCGGTAATATAATAATGTAAATTAGAATAGTTATATAAGAGGCTGTTCCAAATCACCTTTTTTAACTAAGGGTTTTGCTACCCTGGAACATTAAAAAAAAGCATCATTAGCGTTTACAGAAAATTCAAATAGTGGAAGTACAAGCTTTTTATGATTTTAACTTGTCGTAAAAATCGAAGTACTTATGATTTTAAAAAATTTTCAGTATAAAGAGGCCAATATTAGGTTGCTACTAAAGCTGTTATTGCCCGTAGTCTACTTCATAGAGAACAATTTTTAACTATTCCGATTTGTCACAATAAAACCGGTTGGATAAAGCAATTAGCCGTTACAAATACCAAAAAATCTTTTTAACACAAAATTCACTGTCAATTCTCCGGAATAACCCGGATAAAAGTCTATTGAAATACATTTTTTCAATTTTAGCCGTTGATATATAAATATTCTTATATTTCATAAGCAAAATATAGTTTTAAGCAGTTAATGTCAAGTTCGTTTTGTAAATGTTAATGTTAAATTACAAATTCAGAATATTGGTTGATAAAAATATGTTTTTTATATGCAGTTTTAAAGGTTTTTAAAGTTAATAAATATTTTAGTCGAAAAATCAGAGTAAGACTTATTAGAATCCTACTATTCAGGAATTAAATTAATGAAAATCAGGCTGCTTGTTATCTTATTGATTTTAAGCATTTATAATATTTATCCAGCTTTTAAAGAGTACAAAGTGTCCGAAGGGGAAACTATCTACGGCATAAGCAGGAAATTTGGGATAACAGCGGAAAAACTCTGTGAAATAAATAATATAAAATCCGCCAAAGATTTAAAAATCGGCAGCAGGATCAAGGTTCCGGCTGATTCCGGCACTGTTGTGAAAATATATACAGTCGAGGAAGGCGATAATCTTTTCAGAATAGGGATGAAGTACAACATGACAGTGAGCCGTTTGTGTGAACTGAACGGTTTTAGTGAAAAGGTTAAACTCTATAATGGGATGAAAATTAAGGTTATAGCAGATCAGCCCATTCCGCAAGTAGCAACGAAAAATCCAACCAAAGAGAACACTCAGGCGCAATCAGCTAATCCTCCACATGTTTACACTGTCAAAAAAGGGGACACGTTATATGACCTATCGAGACGTTATGGAGTTGCAACAAAGTTTATCTGTAATCTCAATAAAATAACAGAAAAATCGTATCTGTATGAAGGAATGAAGCTGAAGTTGAAAGATGAAGGTTCCGGCGGAACTGTTCAGACGCCACAGAAAGAGACTCAGTTTAAAAGTGGCAATAAGGAGTATCTTGAATACGGCGTGCCTCTCGATGGTAGAATAAAGCCTTTTGTTAATTCCCATTACAGGGGACTGTTGATCTTTTCGGCAGCAGATAAGGATGTTATCTCTATCGAGGATGGAGTTGTGACTCATATCGATGAGAGGCCATCATACGGATTAATAATCTTTATAAGACACAATAATGGTGTTATATCTACTTATAACGGATTTAAGGAGATCTATGTCAAAAAGGACTCTGTTATCAAGAGGGGGCAGGTTATCGGGAAAGCCGGTTTTTTTACAAAATACAATGAGCCCGGGATTATGTTTTCCATAATAAGAAACGGTAAACCTCTTAAATTTGACATGAACAAAGAGCGGTTTTACCTTTAAGACACTTCTTAAAATAATTTAAATAAAACTTACGGTTTTTACTCACATTCTCAATTATATATTATAATTATTGTAGCTTTCTAAATTTAAGTGCAGTTGTCGCGGCAGAATGGGGCTTTGTGCTTAAATGTAAAGCGGCACGTTATGATATTTAAGGCGGTGCAGAGATGAAACAGGTTGTTTATATTGATATTGATAAATGCGTGAATTGTTATGATTGTATATCCGTTTGCCCGGTAAAGTATTGTAATGACGGTTCCGGAGAGAAGATTACACTGAATCACGATCTTTGTCTTGGATGCGGAGCGTGTATAAAGGCGTGTTCCCATGACGCCAGACACCCTATGGATGATATGAATGAATTTCTTAATGCCCTAAATTCCCATGAAAAGATAGTAGCTGTTGTTGCGCCGGCCATTGCTTCAAATTTACCGGAAACTTACCTCAATCTCAACGGATGGCTTAAGTCAATCGGGATCGATGCTGTTTTTGATGTGAGTTTTGGAGCGGAACTTACCATTAAATCTTATCTTGAAGCCGTTAAGGCTAATCCGGATATAAAAACAATTATTGCTCAGCCCTGTCCGGCGATAGTCTCTTACATTGAGATATATCATCCAGAACTTCTCAGATACCTCGCTCCGGCCGACAGTCCGATGATGCACACTATGAAAATGATTAAAAACTTTTATCCTGATTATAAGCACCACAGGATACTGGTTGTTTCTCCCTGTCTTGCTAAACGGAGAGAGTTTGATGATGTGGGAATAGGGGATTTTAACGTTACAATTGCGTCTTTTATAAACTATTTTAATATGAGAGGCATTGATCTAAGCGGATTTCCCCAATTAGAATACGATAATCCTCCTGCTGAGAGAGCGGTTCTATTCTCAACACCCGGCGGGCTTATGGAGACGGCGGAACGTGAGAGTCCCGGCATATCTAAGCGCATCAGGAAAATCGAGGGGCGCCATGTTATCTATGACTATCTCAAAGGACTTATCGGTCAGATAAAGAATAAAACCTCTCCTCTGATAGTTGATTGTCTGAATTGCGAATACGGATGCAATGCCGGTCCCGGAACTGTCAATCAGGACGAACATCCCGATCTTATAGAGCATTATATCCGTAGCCGTGCAGATTATGCGACCGATAAATATAAGCATGACAAAAAATTGAAATTTGCTTTTGGAAGTAAAAATAAACTGGGGAAATATATAAATAAATTCTGGAAACCCGGTATCTATGACAGGCGCTATGTGGACAGATCTTCTGATTTTAGGGTGAATAGACCCTCTGTTGAACAGCTCGAAAACATATACCGCAAGTCACATAAGTATTCTGAAAGCGATAAGCTAAACTGCGGATCGTGCGGATATGACAACTGTGAGGAGATGGCGGTTGCCATTTATAACGGACTGAACAAACCTCAAAACTGCCGGCACTACAACGATAATCTGTCGGAACTCTACACGCAGCGCCTCAAGAATGAAACGTCGTCAACAATTTCAATAGCAAACGAGAGTGTAGCCGGGATAACTAATGCGATAAATGAACTTACATCGATAATAAACGATATAAAAATTTCGAGTGTTAAGAATGAGAAACTTAACCATACGATAAATGAGATAGCATTCCAGATAAATATACTTGCTCTTAACGCCTCAATCGAGGCTGCAAAGGCCGGCGATATGGGGCGGGGGTTTGAGGTTGTTGCCAATGCAGTGAGAGATCTTGCTGATAAGACAAAAAATCTTGTGGAACAAAACATTGACTTACTCGATGAATTAAGTAAGAATGTGTCGTCTGGTATCGCTAAAACAGAGTCCATAAACAACGGGCTTTATGAGATGACAGATAAAATACAGTCAATTGTTGACGGGATAAATAATATTAAGATTTCAGAAGTTTAATTCTGCTGTTAATTATAGGAGTCTATGTTCACACTTATTGCAGATACACCGGACTTTGTTGTTGTTGATAAAAAGAGCGGTTTTTCATTTCACAATAATCCGGATGAAACAGGTTTTTTTAATGGTGTAAAATCCGTTTTAAATTTACCGGAATTGTACCCCGTTCACCGGCTTGACAGGATGACCAGCGGAATTCTCATTCTCGCCAAAAACAGGCACACTGCTGCAGCTATGGGTGAGTTGTTTGCTTCCCGTAAAATATCAAAATATTACGTTGCATTATCTGATAAGAAGCCGTCTAAAAAGATGGGAACTGTCCGCGGTGATATGACCCGGGCACGAGACGGAGCCTGGCGCTTGACACGCGGGACAGAAAATCCGGCAGTGACAAAGTTTATTTCGACACATCTCGACAACGGACTCTATCTTTTTGTAATCAAACCGCTCACCGGCCGGACACATCAGATTCGTGTTGCTATGAAGAGTCTCGGTAGTCCGATACTTGGAGATCCTGTTTACGGCGGTTCTCCGGCGGACAGAGGTTATCTTCATTCGTTTTTGATCTCTTTTACTCTTGAGAATGTTGATTACTGTTATAAATCTTTGCCGTCCGAGGGTGAAAAATTTATTGATGACGGGTTGATAAATATTTTGTCCCGGTTCGATGATGATGCGGATAGTCAATTTAGTCTGGGATTAAAGTTGTAATGGATCGGAACGATCCCATTATTAAAATTTCTTGTAAAGTTCGATTAACGCATTTGCTGTTTTTTTCCAGGTGAATGCGGAGGCTGCTTTGTGTGAATTTTTGCTGTGTTTTTTTAAGAGTGACGGGTTGAGTCTGTATCCCTCAAGAATTTCTCTTATTTTTATCAGCTCTCCCGCCGGTAGGATAAATCCGTTATCATTCAGATAAACTGTATCACCGGAGTTGTCAGAGATAATCAGTGCCATGCCCGTTGACATCGCCTCAACAGCACTCATGCTGCCTGTTTGATTGTTATTAACACGCAGGAAAATATCTCCGCCGGATATGAGCGACGGCATAAACTCGTACTCAGTGGAGGTTATGATTTCGAGTGAAACGTTGTTGAATGCTGCGAATTTTCTTAAAGCCGTCGTACCGCGTCCCGAACCAATTATTTTGAGTCTTACATAGTCAAGACCCGTTACGGATCTTATTATCTCTTTGAGGAATGGATTATCTGTGTTTTCAACCATTATAATATTCAGTAGACTGCTGTCGGTTTTTCTGTCAAATGCGAACAATCTTGAGTCTGCTCCGTAACTTATATTGATCGGGATTTTGCCTTCTGTTGCAGTTATAGTGTCCTTGTATGTTTCGGAGTGTACAACAACAGCATCTGCTGATGAAACAGAGTCAAATTTTTTGTTTTTATTGAATGGGAAAAGCTTGTTGTTTAAACGCTCAAAATCACATTCTTCAATATCGGAGATAAATGGTAATCCGAGCTTAGTACCGATAGTTCCTGACGGATAATCGCCGAAACAATGTACAAAATTATATTTTTTTTTGCTCATCAGTCTTTTGGCATAATTGTAAGCCTTGACTGAAAACAGGGCCGCAGCGAACCGGTCGCCGCCATCTTTCCCGTCGCGCCAAGTATCAATGTAGTGGACAAAAATGTTATCTGAGATTATCTCTTTTTTATCAATATTTTTAGAGGAGGTCACAAGGTCAATTTCGATATCGTAGTTCTTAAACTCGGCAAAGATATTCTTAAGAAAAACGGACTGCCTTGATATGAACGGCATATAATAAAAGGAAATAAAAAGCGCTCTCATTTTTACTCTGTAATTGAACGTGTAATCTAATTATATAACCGATAACATAAAAAAGGTCAATATTTTACTGCCTTTACACTTAATATAATAAAATCAATCTTAGTTGAGCAATTCTATTACTTTGCAAATTGTGCTTCAAATATTATCCGCTTAATATCTCTTTCCCCAATCTTGCCTTTGTAATACTTATTTTCTTTGTTATATTTATCTATCTCTTCACATAGTATTTTTGAATCTGCTTCTTGTAGTTTTTTAACTGTATACTTCAATTCATATATTATGCGAGTAAAATTTGGACTCAACCAACGAATTCTCATTAAATCAGAAATTCCATATATCTCTTCGATTAGCTCTTTATTAATCTTGATTTCTTGACTAAGCTTAGTCCGGTTTTGATCTTCTCCAATTTTTTCATATACATCTTCTGTATTTTGAATTCCATTTTTTTTAAGTTTGCTTAATTCATGTGGAGCTATCCAATCAAACTCATCTATTGAACGTATCTTTACTATCCACCCTTCAAGTTCACGTCGAAACAGTATCAGTAGCTTTTCATCAATTGTCTCCTCTTTTGCAATTTCTGTTAATTTCTTTTTGTTACCCAATACTTTTCGGATTTTTTCTAGAGTATCAAATCCTTTTTTTTCTAACATCTTAAGTATCATATCGGCTTCTGGTTTGATACAATCAAGACTTGGAACAAGGTCTGTTTTTTGAATGCGTTGTAGTATTTTCTGAGAATTGAACTCCGAACAATTTAATTGGTAACTCATTCAATAATCTCCAATTGTTTTTTTGTGCGCGCGTAGCGTCAACCCAACACTTTCTATATTGATATATTTTTCACATCTATAGATTTGAGAACTCCGATTTCCGCCATCATCTCATTCCTCTCCTTATCGCTTCCGATAAGTTCGAGTATAATCAAGCCCTCAGATGAACAGTGGTTCCCGTCAGTGTCATGCAGTCCAACTCTTGTTTTTATGATGCAGCCGTGTTTGGTGAGAATGGTTTGAAGCTCGCTTGCTTCATCGTTTCTTTTTTGCAGTTTAATTATAAGCAGATGTTTCATAGTAATATCTCCCTTGTTTTATCTTAATCTTGTCATAAGTATATTTATTTTTGATAAAATCTCAATTGTTTCCAATCAATATTTTTGCATTTATTGTGATATTGTAATATCATAATAGTAGTGACTTTAAACAGTTTTGCTGAAGTGAGAATGTATATGAGTGAAAGAAAAATACTAATTCTTGATGACGAACTCTTGATAAGGAGAACTCTTGGAGATTATTTCGAGGATATGGGGTACGAGGTTTATACTGCCGAGTCAGGAGAAGAGGCCATCGAGATTGTTAAAAATACCGATTTGGATTTCTGCACAGTTGACATGAGACTGCCAGGTATGAATGGTAACGATTTTATAATCAAAGCCAACGCATTAAACGATAAAATTAAATTTCTCATTTACACAGGTTCGCCTGATTACGTAATCCCGGCAGAAATACAAAAGATCGGAGTCAGCAACGAATTTATCCTCCAGAAACCGATAGAGGATATAAATATAATTTATGAAAAACTTGAGAAACTGGCAGCGAAATAAACCTGCGCAAAAAACAAGACTTAAAACAGATTTCAACAATTTTCTAATAAATCATTTGTTTGTCACGTAATTTTTAAAAAAGTCAAATATTTCATCCAGATACGGGAACAAGATCGAGTCTTTTTCCCGATATATTTCATGTTTTGCGTCCTTGATAAGTACTATCCTGCAATTTTTTGATGATGCTGCAAACTTGTTCTGACCTGCCGGAGGAACGAGCTTGTCATTCTCAGCCTGAAAAAGTAGTATGGGAGTGGTTATTTTGGCGGTGTTTACCGGTTTAACTACCTCTGATGTTGTCTTTAATGCCTCTTTGAACCACAGATAGGAAGCTCCGCCCCTCCATAATTTTTTATTTAACATGGTTTTGTTGAAATGATAATCGTATCGGATTTTTGATGTGGTATTTGCGTTTTCAAAGTCAGGATGTGTTGAAAACGGTTTGTGTCCCGGGACGTAATTGTATTTTAAGAATGGGAGTTGGTTGATATTTGCAAGGAATCCAGCAAATCCTTTAGGAAGTTTACCTGTATTTATATCGAGCATAGGCGCATTCAACACTGCAGCTCTGAAATAATCAGGATATCTCTCCAGGAATAAAGCTGCGACGGCGCCCCCCATCGAGTGTGCATAAATAAAGTTTTTTGAGCTCTGCGGCAAGACTATCGCATCCATGAAAGTCTTTAAGTCCTCAACGTAAAAATCAAAGTCCTCAACGCTCGTCTGAGTTTCGTCCTTGCCGAGCAGTCCCGACCGGCCGTGTCCGCGGTGCTCGATTCCAAAAACCGAATATCCTTCATTGATGAAATAATAAATAATCTCGCTGTACTTGGTGAGGTTTTCGGAAAACCCGTGAGAGATTACAATCGAAGCCTTTGAGCCGGGTGTCAAATATTTTTCATAGTAAATCTGAACGTTATTTTTTCCCGAGAAATATCCGGATTCTCTAATCTTATCAAGATTATTCTCAACGGCGGTCATATTTTGATCGTAGCCTATCTCACTTATATATTTCCCGTTTTCCCGATTTTTACCGGTCTGGTCATCCTGTGAATGGATTGCGGAATTCATAGCGATAAATAAAATTATCAATAAACAATTTCTCAAAAACTTTTCCATAATAAACTCCGTCTTATTAAATATGCAAATGGCACTTATAATTATAATTAAAGTTCAGTTAAAAATCAAAGGAACCTACCAGATATTTTCACCGGTTTGCAGAAGTACCGGAGATTATCGCATTATAGCAGAATTTAATGAACAGGGTAATTTATTTGGAATGAAGTTGCTGTAAGAATTCTTAATAAAGTTGTTAATTTGTGAGGAAAGTCATCTCAACAGTCACGAAGATTGTTGAGATGAAATCTAAAAGTTATTATTCGAATTTAACTTCCGGTGCCTTTTCTGCTCCGGCTTCCGCTTTGAAAGACTCTTTTACTTCCATTTTCAGGAAAATGGAGTTTGTAAGACTGTTCGGGAATACTCTGATTGATGTATTGTAAATTCTTACTGCTTCATTAAATCTTTGTACTGAAACACTTATCCTGTTTTCTGTCCCTTCAAGCTGATGCATGAGATCTTTAAAATTCTGGTCAGCTTTGAGATCCGGGTATTTCTCAACGACTAAAAGGAGTCTTGAAAGTGCTCCGGAAATATTATTCTGATTTTTTTGAAAATCAGCAAAGGCATTTTTATCTTTAATCAGTTCAGGAGTTGCCTGCACCGAAGTCGCTCTTGATCTTGCATCAACAACTGCCTGCAGTGTCTCTTTCTCGTGTTTAGCGTATCCTTTTACGGTATTTACGAGATTAGGGATGAGATTGAGTCTTCTCTGGTATTGAGCCTCAACATCTCCCCATGCCGCTTTGACGTTTTCGTCGTTTCTGAGAATGGTATTATACCCGCAGCCGGTTAGCGAGAGGGTAATCATGGCGATAAAAACAGCCGGTAAAAATCTTTTAAACATAAATTAAAACCTCCATTAGTAACAGTGAATTAATTAGCATTAATTACCATTTTAGTATATAAAATAATAAAGTTATGACAATTTTACAACTAACGGGAGAAAAATGTCATTCAAATATAATAAAAAACGGTATCAATGCGATGATGTGTCCTCATTCATAAAAAAATCAGTAATCTTTTTCTGCGACAACTACTTTGACGGTGATTACACGATAGACGAAAGTTCTTCCGGAGATTTGTCCGGTGGCGAAATCTCATATTACAGGTCGGTTGACATTGAGAATGGGGAGATTGTCTTTGGACTCGCCGCCCATTCCCATTCTCAAACAATAAACGCACTTGCTGCTCATATGAGCAGCCTCTACGCCGCCCTTACTGCCAGATTGCGCGATGTTAAATTTATAAATTATCTCTCGACTGCCGATCTGTCCAACCGGCGGACTGCGGCGGAAATATTGACGGATAAAAACGTATACAGCTGCATATTAAACGGAGCACAAATTCATGTTGTGACATCGAAGTATACCGATAAAAAAATAGGACAGATTTTTAAGGATAAAAAAAGCAGAGTAGACAGGATTTTCAGGGATTATGATTTTGCCAGTACTTTTCCCGATGAGGCGGAGTCGATTTTTCATGAGTTTAGCTACACACCATTCCACAAGTTGTTTTATCCGCAGTCTGCCGCCGGAGAAAATCTGTTTTTTTTTACACAGCCTGAGTCCTCCACATATGTGGAAGCCGAAAAAACCAAGGGAATTGTGCTGGTTTTAAAGATTGAGGCTGGCGGCAGAGTTTATGAAGTCGGCTACAGGTTGAATGGATTTTCTGTTGAAAAGTTCAATACTGAAATTTGCGATATAAAGATTTATATAAAAAGTGTTTTTACTCAGGTGAACACCTCTCTAAAGAAGATTTATAATGCAGGAAGTATC
>JBFZEO010000151.1:0-3176 GCA_041306845.1 Spirochaetota bacterium | reverse complement strand
CTATTTCACCTAAGAAGCCAAAGAGATCAGAATAATCGGAACTAATCATCTCTTTTACAGATTCAGATGCGATTATTTTCTTTTTAAAATGCTTTGTCAGTGACTCAAGACGGCTTGCTGTGTTTACAACATCACCGAGGCAGGTAAACTCTTTGCGGTTTTCACTTCCGATATTACCGGTTAGGAAACACCCCGATGCGATCCCTATACCCATTTCAAAAGTCATATAACCTTGAGACTTCCATTTTTTATTTAACTCATCGAGCCTATCCTGCATCATCACCGCAGTCTTAACTGCCATAAACTCTGTTTTCTTTGTATTATCACTGTCAAATATTCCAAAAACAGCCATTATAGCATCACCAATAAATTTATTCACAATTCCGTTATTAACGGCAATAATATCCACCATTTCGGTAAAAAACTCATTCAGCTGATTAATAATCTCTCTCGGCGGTATCTTTTCTATAGCGTCATTAAAATTCCTCAAATCACTGAACAATATAACACCGTTTTTTTCGATCGCATTGACATCGAGTTTATTACTGAGAATGTAGTCTCTAACCTCCTCAGAAACATACTGTCCGAATGTATTTTTAATCTGGGTTGTTTCATAAGATCGGACAGATACCTTTTTAATAAGCGATTTAGTATTTATCGCAAGGAATCCGCTTATAGCTCCGCATATCAGCAGATAAAGACTCTTCTGGATAATACCGCCGGGACCAAGATCGATAAGTCGTGCATAAACATCACCGGGAACATTCCATATGAGTACAATATAAATAATAAAATGCTGAAATGCCGCCATTATACCGGCATAAAGGGAGAGTCTCAGTGAGTATCTGAATCCGCTCATTATTATCATAATCATATAAAACAAAATTGTGGGTCCAGTAAAGAGTACAGTCGTTGTAAAAATACTGTTTATAATGAAAAAAACCACACTTATTGTCGTTATCTCAAGCGACACATTCACAAACCTTATAGCATACGAATTGGTACCTTTTTTTAAAAATCCGTAGATGATACTGTGATAAACAAGCACGAGTAAAACATAAAAAACTAGGATTACCCATAGAATATATACCCTGTTTTCCATGAACAGCTGAAGAAAAAAATATGTTATTGCAAAAACAGCAAAAGACGGAAGAAGATAACGGAAAACTCTGATAACCTGCATTTCAGAGAATCTCGACTCCTCAAGTATATCCTCCTTCACATAAGGCTCGATATACTTCTCGTCAAAACTAATTACATCTTCGTATTTTTCATCCATAATTAATATTTAACCTCATATACATTTAGGATATTATTTTCGGATTTTTTTTCGCAAACCTCTCCGCCGAGATACTCAAATGAAAAAAGGGTATTAACCTTTGAATACTGAACAATCCTGTTTGAAACAACAATCTTTGAATTATATTTTTTTGTAAGATCCTCAAGGTGCATTGCACTATTAACAACATTCCCCATACATGTGAATTCTTTCCGGTAAAAACTACCGACGTTACCGGTAATTATCGCCCCCATATCAACCCCGATCCCCATCTCAAACGGCGGATTACCGCAGTCCTTCCACCTCGCATTAAGATAAGAGAGTTTTTTCTGCATCTCGACAGCTGCTTTTACCGCATTAAACTCAGCATTCTCCTTATCTCCAAACGCCCCGAATATGGCAAGGATAGCATCACCGATAAATTTATTTACTATTCCGTTATTTGCAGCAATTACCTCTACCATTCCGGTAAAATAATCATTAAGCTGGTTTATTATCTGTCTCGAGTCATTTTTCTCCATCATTGTTGTAAAATTTCTCAGATCACTAAAAAGAACAACCCCTTTAGTCTCAGTTCCGTTGAGATCCATTTCTCCACTGAGAATGAGATCTCTGACCTCTTTAGAGACATACTGCCCGAATGTATTTTTAATCTGGTATTTTTCGTTGGAAAGTTTAGCTACTTTTTTAGTCATATTTTTTGTGTTAAGAGCTATAAAAGCCGATGCCAATCCGCTCAGAAAAATCAGAACCGATTTTTGTATCATCCCGCCCGTTCCAAAATCAATAACAACCGGCAACAAATCCGGGGCAATATACGGATAAAGCACAATATGAACAATCAACTGCTGGACGGCAGCTAGCACTCCGGCATATAATGATATACTGAAGGAGTATCTGAACCCGGTCATGGCAACCATGATTATATATAACATCATGAGAGGCCCGGACAAAATAACCTCAGCAGGAAATATTCTTGAGAGAAAATAGATTACAATTGTAGCAGCCGATATCTCAACTGTAACATTAATAAATTTAATTAAGGTTAGATATTTCCCCTGCTTAACCTGCTTAACAATAAATCGATGATAAAACAAAACAATAATACAAAAAAGGATAAGGTAGAGATAATCGGGTTGAAAATTCTTCCCCCCATTCAGCCAAAAAAAATCAACCACAAAATACGAAAACGTTAGAGCAATAAATACTGGAAGAATAATTTTAAAAATCTTTACAACAAGAACCTCAGCTGCTCTTGACTCATAAGCAATGTTTTCTATTATGAATGCTTCAGAGAAAACATTTGATATATCATCTTTAATTTTCGCCATGAGAAAATCGTCCTTAAAAAAATATATTATTCAAAAAAATACAGCAAATATCCCGGACAGTATATAATAAAATTTCCGCAAAATAAAGCGGATAATTTATTATTTTTATTTATTAAGATTTGATAAACATTTCCTTAGAAACACACATTTTTATTTAAAAATTTCCCCGGCTTCGTTGTACCACATAACAAAATCAAGATGATCCGGCGGGATTCCAAGCTCTCCGGCAAAAGCAAGAAGCCTGTTTTCTATGTCAAAATATTTGTTTGGAGTCATGCTTTCAGGGACGGCATCTATCACACAGCAGTTTTTGAGGTTCTTGAGAATGTGACGGTCGAGTATTGCAACGGCATCTCCCCTTCCTATATTGCGCAAAAAATGGGATGCTTCCTTGTACCCGAACCCTTTTATGTTCACGGCAAGATAATTCCTCGCACTGATTATGTCCGGACTATCTGAAATAAGTTTTTTTAAAGAGATACCCGATTCGTAAAATTTATTACGAGCTTCAACGACATACTCCCCTTTTTTATTTTTAAAACGGACAACGTTAAGATATCCGCTTA
>JBFZEO010000150.1:0-5932 GCA_041306845.1 Spirochaetota bacterium | reverse complement strand
AGGCTCTTGCAAAAATTCTATAGAAAAAAATATTTTTGCAAGAGGCTCAGATATCAAAATAATAAATACTATAAGCACAGCTTAAATGCAGCTTTGCGATGGGATAGGGAGAACCTTTCAGGTAAAACCATATGAGTCGAAACAAGATACAGAATGTCAAAACAATATGTACATTCCCTCCGGAAACTGATCTGCTTCCGTCAGAACTGCAAAATATGCAGAGTTATCCCTTCTTTCTGTTTGAATAGATAGTTTTCACAACGATAAAAACCACTAACACTGCACCAAGTATGATGCCGATCCATGTAAGTTCATTGTAATATTTATCCAAGAGCTCTTTTTGAGAATATAAAAAATATCCGAGAAGCGCCAGCAGTATGTTCCAGATCGCAGCTCCGAGAGCGGTAAACAATAAAAAGTCTTTAATATTCATCTTAGACAGACCAGCCGGGATAGAGATGAGCTGTCTGATTGCCGGAACCAGTCTACCTATAAAGGTCGATATTTTACCGTATTTCCTGAAATACGCCTCAGATTTTTCAACACTCTCTTTATTCAACATAAGAAAATGGGCAATCTTAGTATCTGCAAATTTATATATCAGTTTCCTTCCCAGAAACAATGCCATAAAATAATTGAAAACAGCGCCTATCATTGCCCCGATAGTCCCGAATAAAATCACAAGAACAATATTTAACTCACCAGCCGCTGCCTTGTAAGCTGCCGGCGGAATGACAATCTCCGATGGGAACGGGATAAATGAACTCTCAACTGCCATAAGTACAGTTATAGAAAAGTAATTTACATTTGCCATGTACAAATCAACTACAGGTTTAAATATATCTCCAAGCATTTTTGATCCTTAATTTCATGTTTATAATTTTAATTGCTCTGATTTTTACTAAATTGAAATAGTATTTTCAAGTATAATTTAAAATTTTTACAGACTACATATCTATTTTACAAAAACTAATTGAAAATAGATTAAAGATATCATACAATTACGTAGGAATATCTCGCTTGTGCTAAGGATGGAGTTTTGGAAGATAAAGAGTTAACCAATAAAATTTTGTATATCGAGGATGAACCGTATAACCGTCTCCTCGTAAAGAAAATTCTTGCTATCAACAACTACACTGTTATTGAGGCAGAAGACGGACTCATGGGAATAGAGATAGCTCGCAAAGAAAGAGTTGACCTTATCCTCCTCGACATCAATATGGAAGGGATGAACGGTTACGAGATCGCAACAAGGTTAAAAACAATCGATTTTTGTAAAGATACACCGCTTGTTGCCCTGACGGCAAACGTCCTTCAGCGTGCTCGTGACAGATCGCTTATATCCGGCTGTGACGGATTCCTCACAAAACCTATAAATAACGAAACTTTCTTTGTACATGTCAAAGAGTACATAAACGGTAAAAAAGACTTCATTGACTCCAACAAAATAGAAGACCTGATGATAGAGCATAACAAAGAACTTGTTTATCATCTTGAAAAAGAGGTTAAAGAACTAAAAAGGGCAAATGAGGATCTCAAAGAGATAGATAAAATAAAATCGGACTTTATATCGATAGCCTCGCATGAACTCAGGACTCCGCTTGTAACTATAGTCGGATACGTCGGACTTCTCCTCTCCAAGAGAATGGGGGAGATTGAGCCCCAGCATGAGAAAATGCTCAAAGTTGTAGATAGGAATGCAAAGCGTCTTGAGAAAATAGTAAAAGATCTTTTTACATTATCAATGATCGAAAATAAAATCCCATTCCTCGAAAAACGTGAAGTTAACTTAAATAACCTACTAAAAACAATACTTGAGGATTATGAACTTATCCTCAATGAGAGAGAGCTGACCTCCTACCTCCATGTTGACGGTGAAATCCCTCTTGTCGAAGGTGATGAAAATAAACTTGCACAGGTTTTCATCGCCCTTATGAACAACGCTGTAAAATTTACGGAAAATGGGGGAATTATAGACATTCACCTGCGCTACCCGTCAAAGAATATACTTAAAAAATATGATCTTGACTCCACAAAATATGTTGAAGTTGTTATAAAAGATACCGGGATCGGTATACCAGAGGACAAACTAAAAAAGATTTTTGATAAATTCGTGGAGTTGTCCGACGTGGAAAAGCACCACACTTCTGACATCGAATTCATGGGCGGAGGAACCGGGATCGGCTTAAGTATCTCCAAAGGTATTGTAAGCAAACACCACGGATACATATGGGCAGAGAACAGGGCGACCAAAGGGACAAAGCTCTATGTTATTTTACCGCTTGTCTTACCGGACAAATCCGGCTTTGTTACAGAGGCATTTCAACTATAAAACCGTGCTGACACTTTGTTTTGATAGAGTTTTGTTCATTATACTGTGAAAAAGTTTTACCATACAGATATTTTATCGTTCCGCCGAATTCCTTCACTATCTTTTCAGAAAACAGTGGAGAGAGTCCCCTTTTAGACTTCAAGATCTCATCAAATGTGAAATAATCACCGTTTATTACTACCGGAGTCGATGAGTCGCTATAGTAAATCTGCATTCTTGAGTCATCCTTACGGCTTATGAGAATGTTAACCTCTTTATAAAATATCGATTTAAGCCCTTTTATGGAAAACTGGAAAAGATTATCGATAATCCTTGAGAGAATTCCCTGAGGCAGATTGACATCACTAACCGAATCAGTGTCCACATTAAGCACTATCTCTTTATCATTAATCGTGTCAGAGTTCTGATTTTTGAATGTCTGTATCTCGGAGCTTATATTTATCCGCTGAGCTGCAAGATCAAGATTATCCATCAGATAATAATCGATATTCGACAAAATCTGTTCAACGTGCATCCCGGATATGAGGATACTCTTTATATAAGATTTAACCTCGTCATTTATAGAGTCATCAAACTGCAGTATTGATGAAAAACCGATTATAATATTAAGCGGATTTCTTATATCGTGGATAAGTTGCGGGATCGCCTTTCCAAATATGTTTTTTGAATCTTCACTCTCAGAATCTCTCTTTTCATCCGGCATTTTATTATCCCTGCAAATCAATAATTAAGTTTTTTCCACGACGTCACCTGCAAAGTTTCTTATTTTCACAAAACTCCTGCATCCGTTCCACAAAAATATCAAAGTAAAATCATTATAGTATTATTCTATCTAAAAGGCAAACAGATTGCATTTAGTTTAACGCCATATTTTTCCAGCGTCTTTACTGCGTCCTCTTTGGTTATTTTCCCTCTCGGCTCCTGGTGGGGCGGCGCATCTCCTATTATGAATGCATATCTGACCGGCGAACTATAATCTACCTCGCCAAGTTTAACAATAGCCTCATAAACCGCCTCCTGTATATCCTGTCCGCCCTCGATTTTCACACCGGTGAGCGTGTTAAAGATATTACTGCTGTCAGAGTCAGGCTGTATTACAACGTTCACATATTTCTCGCCGTAGTCTCTGTAGAATATAAATCCTACTCTGAGATTCTTAACTTTCTTACTCAAGCGTTTATAAATCTCCGGAAATACCGATGTGAAAACAGGCATCTCCTCCTGCATCGAGATCGTAGTATCGATCAGAAAGATAACATCGGCACTTCTGTTTACCGGTATTTTACCCGTTATAAAGTTTTTGAACAGATTATCAAGTTTGTCCTTTTTGTCGTGCAGAATGGAGCTCCCTCCTGAGGTTTTTGCCAGTTCCTTAAAATCATCAATAACCTTCTCTCTAAAATCAGTCTTTTCCTCTTTGAGATTGAGAGTTATCCACTGATCCTTAAATGCTCCTGTATAATCTGAGTACTTCTTTTCAAACATCCTCACATTGATCCGCACGCCGGGTTCTATTCTGATAGAACCTCTGCGTGACCACTGATACCCGAAAGAAACCTCCGGAGGGAGAAAAAAACGGAACGCCTTTTTTAAAACCGGATTATCCTCCGGAGTAGAATCGACCAGGAAAAATATATCATCTTTGGTATGAAGTATTTTCCCGTCAAGGACTCTTATCTCATCTCTATTTGCCTCATGAAAGATCTCGGTCTTCAGTCCGTAACTTGTCGTCTTACTCTCATCCTTCTGAGATTCGGTAAGGAGGATAGATTCCACACCATCCGCCTGCCTGATGTAAAGATCGTAACCGGAGTCTGACTTTACAAAGATAATATCATCCTCCGTCAGCTCCGGTGAAAATGAAAACATATACGACGGCACCATAATAATCATAAAAAATGCGAACTTGTATAAAACATTAATTCTTTGCACAAATTTATTCATAGTGTTATTATCGGCAGTGGTGTTTTTTAAAATTTAGTATTTGGTCTATATTTTTTATGGAGAATGTTATTTTGGGTAAATTCAGAAATATTATTTTTATGACCGCACTTTACTCTGCCGGATCACTGATTCTCATTCTTCCGCTTTTTATATTTAAGAACATTTTCTTTGATAACATAAGAGATCTTTTATATTTCAAGTTTAATACAGGACTTTTTTTTGTCATAACCGCATCGCTTATCATCCTGGGGGGGACAGACCGGGTTGCAAGGATATTTCAGAAAGAGTCTGATGATAATATATCGGAGTTGTTCAGGGTGTTTTACTCCGGCTGCGCAGAATGGAATGTTCTGAGAGCTGTACTTATTGCTTTACTCTGCATAATCGGCAGTTTTTTTGAGGAACTTTTATTCCGAGGATATCTGCTGCATCTCGGATTGCTCATCCCGATAGGACAGGCCGTGCCGATAAGCATGATGCTTGTTTCACTGATATTTGCATTCTTCCATTACAATCAAGGTAAGTTCGTTTTTATAACAAGTTTCATAATCTCACTTGTATTCTGCATATGGACAATACAGGAATCATCAATTATCATACCGATCATTGTCCATGCTGCTTTCAACTTCATAGAGATTGTAATCATTCTACCCGCTCAAATGAAGCATAATAAAAATACTTAATAAAGGATCAGGACGGCATAATGGGTTTTACCGAGAATAAATTTAAGTCGCTTAACAGGATAAACAGGTTAAAAAAAACCGGCATCTCTATCCGGGAGTATCTCCATTCAGACAAAAACTCCCCCTCCCCTGTCGATCTGGTGAGATGGCTCAACGACTGCGAGGGGACAAACTACCCCATTCCGCAATCAGACAAAGAGTGGGGACTGCTGTCTGAGACAATTTTTGCAGTTATCGGAGAGGAGTCTTTTTTTACCCCGCCGTCCCCATTCGACACCCACGAGAATGGAAATCTGCGCAATGATATAATCTTTGTCCTCGATAACATAAGGTCGCCGCATAACTGCGGCTCAATACTCCGATCTGCGGGTGCCTACGGTATCGCTCGTGTCATAATTACCGGTTTTACGCCGGATACTGATAATCCCAAAGTACGCCGTGTATCGATGGGAAGCCCGGTATCTGTCGTGCGCCATAAAACTTTTCTGGATGCCGCAGATGCTCTGAGGTCGGAGGGATTCAGGATAGTCGCGATGGAGAGGTGCCGAGGGTCGGTTAGTCTCCATGATTTTCATGTGAATGGTAAAACTGCTTTTGTTATGGGTAACGAGGAGTTCGGAATTCCTGACGAGTCGCTTGCAATGTGCGATGGGATTGTCCACATCGATCTGCCGGGAGTAAAACATTCTCTCAATGTGAGTGTCGCTGCCGGTTTAGTTATGAACGCAGTGTGTTCCGCTGGGGGATGATAATAAACTAGGGGATATGTTAAAAATTAAAGTTAATCCGTTAAGGATTTGATATTAAATAAACTAAAGGGGACAATAATGAAAAATATAATAATAGTACTGATGCTGGGCATAGGAGTATTGAGCTATGCAAAAGGGAATAGTAAAGAATTGATAGATGCAGTCTTGAATAATAACATAGAAAAAGTAAAGGAATTGCTTGATGAGGGAGTAAGTTCAAATAC
>JBFZEO010000149.1:0-7471 GCA_041306845.1 Spirochaetota bacterium | reverse complement strand
TGGGTTTTTAGCTCAGCCCGCAAATTATCTATAGATGAACGCAGATATTGAAAGTGTGAAGATGGGGGATGACATATTATATAGTAGTAGACGGAGAAAAACTTTAAGAGGAAAGACAATTTTTTGAGTGACGATTCTTGATTGGAGAAGACTGGTTTTAGGTCTATCCCTTCCTGTATTTATCTGCGGCTAATTGTAAGTTTATATCCTATGGTCAAAATTTACAATTCCCAAGAACTTTTAAAAGTTAAATTGATTTGTTGTTACTTTTTTGTTACTATTGTTCTGGAGAGTCAATATGATTACATCAATAAAAGATAAAACAATCAGGATCGAGTTTGAAATAGGAAACTACAACAAGGACTTGATAGATCTCCTTACAATGATGGAGATTTCTAATAAAAGTAAGGCCTCCGAGTCAGACATCAAAAAACTATCGGATGATATATCAGCCGAATGGTGGTCAAAAAATAAAAGCAGATTAGTAGATGAAAATAGTAATTGATACAAACATACTTTTTTCGGCTTTATTAAGTAAAGGGCATCTCTAATAACCTCACTTGATTTCACACTCGTTCTTTTTCTCATATACTTCGTCGCTGAAATCCCCACATAAACAGATTATGCAGTGACTTCAGCTTCTCCTCTATGAGAAAAACTACTTTGTTTGAAATGCAAAGCAGGTTATTAGAGGTGCCCTAAAGATAATACAGCAAGAACTTTGTTGTTTAATAAAAAGCATGATTTATATACATGTAATTACCTGTTTTTGGAAATATTCAGGCATAAAGACAAGTTACTGAAATTTTCTGCATTGACAGAGGATGATTTACTGCTACAGCTTGAAAACAGTATGTCCCGCGTTAATTTTATTGCAGAATATATTGTTCCGTCGGAATTCTATTATAAAGCATTTATGATATGCAAAAATGTTGATGAAAAAGATACTCCTTTTGTGGCGTTATCATTATTTCTTGATGCTCCATTGCTGACTGGAGATAAAGAACTCTATCTTCATCTTAGAAAACAGGAATTTGTAGCACTGCTGCTCAATGAACTTAGCCAAATGTGAAGACAAGGAAAATACGCCATCCTCCCAATTCCAATTTTACATCCATATGGACTTGCGCTGTCCTTCCTATTCAAATTTTACCTTCTGTCAGCACAGCGCGTCAAGTAAGAATTAATAAGTAATAATGACGATGACCAAAAAACCATTCCCCATCCACATTTTTACACACATATTGCCGACGCGGCCAGTAAGAATTACGGCAGAACGCTTACAAGCATTGTAAACGTACTGACGTAAACTTACGCCAGACAGTCGGCAAGAAGGCAGATTTATAAGAGCGCAGCTCTTATAAAATTCCCTCCTCTGGTGTAAATTAAATGTAAAACAGTTTCCGTTTTGGAACCCAATATCTGATAATGGTCTATCAATTACTCTAATTTATGTAGAACAGGTCAAAATATGTTTTACTTCTTTAGAAAATTCAATATGCCGTAGTAAATTTATCATTGTTTTTTGTCGAGAGTTTGCTCCGCAGTCTGCGGGTAAACAGAGGAGTATTATCAAAAAATGTTTTTAAACTTTTCAGTCAGGTAATTATTACGGTAAAAGCAGCTACATTATCATTAATTTCGTGCGTTCAAGGAGCAAAAATTGATTAAGTCTATACTTAAATATTCCGGATTTACCCTTAATGCCGTCAAGGAACAATACGCATACAAATTCAGGGCGATCATATGGACATTTTATAACTTCATATTACTGTTTGTTCAGTATTTCTTGTGGAATGCGATCTTTGAGGCGAATGGCGGCGCACTTTATGACATAAGTGTAAAAAAGTACCTGTCATACGTTGTTATGGGGATGATAACAAACAGTTTTCTTCATTGTCTCATAGACGGCAGCATAGCCGAGGAAATAAAAAGCGGCAATGTCTCAATGAATCTTATAAAACCGTACAATTATATCTACATGAATTTTGCAAAACAGATCGGATACACATTGGGAAGCGTAATTTCACTTAGTCCGCTTATAATTGTTGCCTTCTTTATGACGGGACTCTCATTTGTAAGTGTTCAGGCACTTTTATTTTTTATCGTAAGCATATTTCTCGCTTATATGATAGTCTTCCTTTTTAATATGTTCCTCGGGATGCTTGCCTTCTGGATAACTAATTATTGGGGGCTGAGGCTCCTGAAATGGCACGTGTTTGTCATATTCTCCGGTGAGCTGATGGCTATCAATATGTTTTTTAAGATAGGTAATAATGGGATAAGCAATTTCCCCATTCCACTACCGGAAGCCGCAGTTCAGCTGTTTTTTAAGACACTCGGGATTATCTCATACTGCCTCCCATTCCAGGCAATGAACTACACACCGACAGCTATCTATACCGGCATGATAAATGATACCAGACAAATCCTTGTTCATCTCGGCGTTCAGGTTTTCTGGATTATATTTATGCTCGGCCTTGTCAGATTAGTCTGGTCAAAGGCAAAAAATCAGATCACGATTCTCGGAGGTTAAGATGTTTAAATTTTTAAGGATATACTCCGCATTCATAAAGCAGCAGATAAAATCGCTTATGGAGTACAAGATCGACTTTATGATGGGAATGATCGCACTCGGCGTAAATCAGATATCTACATTTCTTGTAATATTTGCTGTTTTTACACAGATTAAAGCCATCGGTTCATATTCCTTCAATGAGATTCTCCTTTTTTACGGATACTCGCAGATAGTACGCGGGATAGATCATCTTTACAATGACAACATATGGGTTGTCGGATGGAACAAGATAAAGGATGGTTCGTTCAGTAACTATCTCGTCCGCCCGATACCGATCCTTAGTCATATAGTGATGGAGCGGTTTCAGTTTGACGGATTCGGCGAGGTGCTTATAGGACTTGCAATATTTATCTATGCTAAGATCAATCTGGGGATAGCTTTCGGACTTGCCGGCTGGATGGTGCTCGGGTTCTTCTTTTTCTGCGGGCTTGCTATATATTTCTCGATCAAACTTGCAACGGCGGCGATCGCATTCTGGACGGTCTCAAGCGGCGAGCTGATGTCTGTTATATATGAGGTCAACACTTTCACCAAGTTTCCTCTCGATATATACAAGAATTTCTTTCTGAAGAATTTCCTTATATACATCCTCCCGTTTGCGATAGTGAGTTACTTCCCGATCGCCTATTTCCTGCGCGATCAAAATTTCATAAGCAATCTACTCGGGTTCAGATATTATCACAGGGAGCTGCTCATTGTCTTTGTCGGATTTGTGACGGTGCTGTTTTATTGTGCCAGCCGTTTTTTGTGGAGAATGGGACTCAGGCATTATAATGCGACGGGTTCCTGATAAACATAATCCAGGTTCAACCCATATGGGTTGAAGATTTACATTCAATACTTAAAAAAAGGGGATTAAATTTATGATAGAAGTTGTTAATTTAGGAAAATCGTTCAAGATCTACAAAAAATACGAGGGGTTTACCGGAGCGATAAAGTCTTTTTTCAGTACAGAGTACTCTATGAAGCATGCGGTAAGCGATATGAACTTTCACATAGAAAAAGGGGAGAGTGTCGGCTACATCGGAGTCAACGGAGCCGGCAAGTCAACTACAATTAAGATGATGACAGGAATTCTTGTTCCGACTGCGGGTTACTGCAAGGTTGACGGGATAGTTCCGTACGAAAACAGAAGGCAGAACGCAAAAAATATAGGTGTGGTTTTCGGGCAGAGGACACAGCTCTGGTGGGACTTGCCGGTCTCCGAGTCCCTCAATATCTTACGAGACATCTACGATATCCCGCACGACAAGTTTAAAAGCAAACTCGGATTCCTCAAAGAGATCCTTGGTCTTGACGAGTTTTACCTGACACCGGTCAGGAGTCTAAGTCTTGGTCAGAGAATGAGGTCTGACTTTGCAGCATCGCTGCTTCATGAGCCCAAAGTCCTATTCCTCGACGAACCGACAATCGGACTCGATCTCCTCGTGAAGGACAACATAAGAAAGGCGATAACTCAGGTGAATGAGACTCTGGGTACGACAGTAATCCTCACGACACACGATCTGGCGGACATCGAAGAGATCTGCAGGAAGATAATCGTTATCGATGACGGACGCAAGGTGTACGAGGGAACCGTCGCAAATCTCAAAAAGGAGTTCAATAAATATAAACTCGTAAAATTTGAACTGAAACCGGGCAAAACTCCGATTAAGATTGAGGGACTTTTTAACGCTCCGGAGGAGGATGTCAAGGTCACGCTTGAGAATGAGAATCTCGTTGTTAAGTTTAAGAAGGACAAATTTGAGATATCAAATATTGTCTCCCGCATTCTTGGGGAGTTTGAGATACAGGATATCGCAATCGAAGAGCAGGAGATGGAGGATATCGTTAAGGAAATTTATCTCAAGAAGGGAAATGTCTGAAATGAAGAGGGACGTGATAAAGTTTGAAGAGCTCTCTATGAATGAGTGGCCGGCTCTTGCTACTGTTTACTGCGGAGGCTGGCTGGTGAGAATGGCGCCCGGATACAGCAAACGGGCGAATTCTGTGAACGTCATCCCCAATGTGACGAGCTGGTCTGATGTCATCGGAAAGATAAACCTTTGTGAACAAATATACGCCGGCAGCAAGCTGCCGGCTATCTTTAAGATCACTCCGCTATCTGAAAGGCGGCTTGCAAAAATTCTTATTGCAAGGGGGTATCGTGAGGTTGACAGATCACTTGTGATGGAATTACGCAAAATAAGCATTCTCAACTCTAAAAAAATACCCACATATGTGGACAGCTCTACTCATGCCGGCGGATGGATCGATGCTCTCTCGGAGCTGCTCAGACTCAAACCGCACGAGAAGGAGACTGTAGCTGCGATCTATAATGCAGTAAGAATGCCTGCGGTTTTTACAACGGTAATTTCTGATGACGGGAGACTGGCCGGGGCCGGATGTGTTATCGTTCAGGGAGAATACTGCGGGCTGCAGAGCATCGTTATCAGGGAGGAGTACCGCGGACTCGGACTCGGATTGGGGCAGGCGATGGTCTCGCATTTACTCGAGCAAGCAGGGGCAATGGGGGCGGAGAAGGGGTTCCTGCAGGTGATGGCAAAGAATCAAGCCGCTATAAATTTGTACAAGAAATTCGGATTCAAAGAGAGCTATCAGTATTATTATCTATCGCAGTAGAATGGTGTAAGCGGGCAAAACCAATAAGCGTCGTGCTTGATATAGAGTATCCATATGGTAAAAGTATATTCTTCAGATATAAAGCGTCTCGGAGCTGAGAACAGGTCAGATTTTATCAATAAATATAAGATGTAACCAGTAAAATTAGACCGTTATTTCTTTTTATGATAATTTTATATACAATAAAATACTGGATAACTTCCGCAATAATTGTTCATATGCTATAATCTGTATTAAGAGGTATTGTATGACCGTTTATGATAAACTTCACGCAAATGGTATTTCTCTCGAGAGGATAGACATTGAAAATATTGTCAAAAGGTATGACATAAAAGAAATATCTATCTTTGGTTCATCAATAAGAGAAGATTTTAATGAAAATAGTGATATTGACCTGTTAATCGAATTTAAGAATTCAGAAAATATTTCATTATTTGATATAATTGATATTCAAGATTATTTTTATAATCTCACCAATAGAAGAATTGATATAGTTGAACCGTCCGGGTTAATTAATCCGTATAGAAGAGAAGCGATTTTAAGTACTAAGGAGCCTATTTATGTTGCTTAGCGAACGTGATAAAAGTTATATATTCGATATGATTACTTATTCTCAGGAAATTATTGATATTACATTGAGTGAGACTCATTCCAGCTTTCTGAATAATCGTATAAAGAGGTTAGCTGTAGAACGACTTATTGAAATAATTGGTGAAGCCGCAAATCATTTGTCAAAGGAAGTGATAGATCAGAATAGTGATATTCCGTGGTCGAAAATAATCGGATTACGTAATAAAATAGTTCATGATTATGGAGAGATATTAACCGAACGTATTTGGTTAATTGCAACAAAATCAATACCTGAACTATTGAATCAAGGGCATCTCTAATAACCTCATTTGGTTTCATACTCGTTCTTTTTCTCATATACTTCGTCGCTGAAATTCCCACATAAACAGATTATGCTGTTGTTTCAGCTTCTCCTCTATGAGAAAAACTACTTTGTTTGAAATGCAAAGCAGGTTATTAGAGGTGCCCTCAAATAAAATCAAAAGAATTTATCTAACTATTCTGTGGAAAACTTTAATATTGACTTTCCCTAATTCATTTTGATATATTAATCATGTTATATAAAGTGTTCCGGGGAAAAATGATAAGAAAACAATTGGTTATACTGATTATATTAGTATTACTCATTTCCTGTACAAAAAGTACAAACGATGTAACTTTGTTGGTTCCGTATAGTCAACAAGAAGAATTAATTAACTATTTCAATAAAGCTAATATTAATGTAAAAGTAAATAATTCATTGCTGATAATATTCTCACCTAATGATAGTGTATTAATTAATCTGCTTGATTTTCAATTTACGAATATTTGTCTTAATAAAAGCAACATAAATAATTCAACATCTACAAGAACTCAAGATGGAACATATTATAAAAGAAAATATCTTGAGGTTCTTCCTGATTATAAATATATCATAAAAGAAGATTATAGTGCTCCAAGGTTAATATATGACCCAACACATCCTGATGCAATTAAAGAAGGGAAGGATAAAGGATATGTATATTATCCAAATATAGATATTGAAGATGAGAAAAATAACCTTAATAATAATGTGTTTCTATATAATTCAATTCTTGATTACTTAAAAAGGAGAAATATACCGATTTTATCTATAGAAATCGATCCAAATAATATATGATGATTGATATCAAATATTATTGAAACCGATAAGTAGTAATATTGTGAAGTTAATAGAAAAAGACTTGTAGCAACTGCTTCAACTTGACAAATACTTCGTATTTGCAAGTTAAGCAAATTGCTATATGGAAAATAAAAAATGTTAAACTTATCCATCCATTCTAAAATCTCTTTTTGATTGAATGAGATTTATAGTGTCAGCATACATATTTTCCTGATCGGGAACTCTTTTTTATTCTTGGGGCAGAGAGACTTCGCTTGTTTGTCAAATGTAATGAGATGATAAACAAGATAGATTCAAATTTATAGGGGAAAAAATGAAGTTTTTATTTATATCAGTGGTGATATTTCTTTTTGTAAGACTTTATTCTGATGATTACAGGTAAAGATTTCAAATATTTTCATGAATGGATTGACTGGTATTATTTAAGTGAATAAAAGATTGGAGGTTTTTTTTATGAGAAGAATTGTTGTTATTTTATTTGTGTCATTTATTTTATTTTCCTGTAACTCCTTTAAAGAGTATGTAGATAGTGGGGAATTAAAATATATTACAACAAATAA
>JBFZEO010000148.1:0-19659 GCA_041306845.1 Spirochaetota bacterium | reverse complement strand
TTATTTTTTAGAACCGGATCACTATACGCAAAAGTCTTCTCGCTTTCGTAATACTTTATAACATTTGAAAATATCGATAAACCGGCAGCATTATTATTATTTTTAAACTCATCCATTCCGGAAGAGATCATCTTAAAAATTCTCTCATTAAAAAGGTTAATCCTGTCGTTATACGCCCTAATCTCATCAAGTTTCTTTGTAATAACTTCCCTTTCAGAGTCTTTCTGCTTCATCTGCTCATTGAGAGCCTCTTTTACACTGTTTATCTCAAATTCCTTGTTAGCAAGCGACTGAGATATCTGGTTCTTCGCCTCTTCAAGTTCCTTATTCCTCTTATCAAGGACATCTTCCTGATTCTTGAGCTTATCGTCCCGCTCCGAGAGGGCAATACTCAAAGCCTTGTCCTTATCCGCCTCAAGCTGCCGCGTCAGCCTGTCAACCTCATCTCTCGACAGACGTTGTGAGTCAAGTTCCTCGACTCTTTTTTTGAATGAATTTTCTATTTCTATCTGTTTTTTAAGAAGTTCCTCATTGATAGTTGCCTGGATCATATTTTTCTCAGAGTCAAGCCGTTTCAGTTCGTCTTCAAGCTGCTTTTTGAGGAGTTTTGCCTCGTCCTCTTTCTGTTTCGCTATCTTGTTGAGAATGGACATGTCGTTTTTAATATTATCCTCGAGCGGAGAAACGGAAATTTTCTTGAAATAATAACTCATGAACGGAGACGCAACAAGGAGTGCACCGGCAAAAACTACCGAGATCACAATCGGCAGAATTATTCCGCTCGATATGTTTTTTATACTCGACAGATTCAGTTTTTGCCTTGCCCTTTTACCGTAGATCTGTTTATCAATCGTATAATAAATCTCAGTCTTATTTACACCAAAAAGTTCATCCTTAACTGTTTCTTCGCCGATAGTTGAAACCTGATAAAAAGCATCCGTTTTTTTCAACGTTTCATCAATTGTTTCAAAATCAAATTTACCGGGATCTCTGACTGTTCCGCTTGATTTATTTATATTCTCACTAAGGAACGCAACATCATCAACCTCATCACTCAATACATCGGCATCTTCAAGGTCTCCGGCTTCAAGCTCTCCGTCCTCAACTTCGTCTGCCGGTTCAAGCAGATCCTCAGCGGCAGCCCTGATTTCAAGAACCGGCTCTTCAACGTGGGGTATTTCTGCAAATTCATCTATTTCAGATGTTAACGGAGCCTTTTTAACTGCTGGTGGTTCTATTTCATTCTTCTGCGGAGGCGGAATGGGACTGCTTCCAGAAATCTGAGCAACACCTTTTTTATCAGCACCTCTCAACTTTACTATAGACTCGATAATCTCTTTGTCATAATTCTCAAAGTCTGACCATCTGATGTTGTCTATCTTGCTCACCGATCTGTTATTTATAGTATCGATGATCTCGGGAGTTTCCGTTTCCGATAGATCTTTAAAATGAGTTGAGTAAGATGAATTTATCTCCGGATTCTCTTTTGCCGACTTTATGAGTTCCTCATAATCTATCGGCTCGTTCTTAATCGACGTATTCTCTGTTTTTATGTAATCACTAACAGACTTTAGTTTTATACCGGAAGATATTGGTAAATCTTCATATTTATTATTATCACTCATATACATTAACCCTGATAGATCTTTTTGAGACATTAAACCGGAACGGAATCCGCACATAGATTCATGAGACCACAAACAGGTCTATATAGAAATCATAATACTTTTAGAAATAAAACGGATTTAATCCGTACTTTTTTCATAAAATTCGGATTTCAGCCTAAAATATTACATATTGGATAATATCAGATTTTTTATCCCCTGCTGCATATTTAAATTATCAGTAACTTCTTTTTTAAGCTCCCCTATTTTATCGGTCATACCCTTTGATTTATAAAGTTTGACAAGCATTAAATAGTAAGAATCTATCCTTTCTGAATTATTGTAAGTTTTTATAAGATCCTGATACTCTTTAACTGCTGTTTCAAAGATAGCATCAGACTTCTGAGTATTAAACCTTTCATAATCAAGTTTAGCTTTTTGAGATTCTATGGACTCCTTGTTCAGGATGTTATTAGTAAATATCGCCCGGTCAAGTATATTTCTCGCAGCATCATAATCCTTTTCCACATAATAAATATCAGACAAGTTTTTTATAACATAGTCATAGTACTTTGATGTCGGATAATCGCCGATAAAAGTCTCCCAATATTTTCTCGCCTCGCTCATTTTATTTGCTATGAAATAATTCTGTCCAAGCTGATAATGGATAAGCGGCACAAGGTCGCTCTCCGGATAGAGAGCAAGGATAGATTTTAATAATTGAGTCGATCTCTCTATCTCGCCGGAAGCGAGAAACTGGACTGCCGTTTCATATAGAGTTGCATCCTGATCTGTCGGGCTTTTATTTATTACTCTCATCCCTTTTTTGTTACTCTTACTGTATCTTGTCACAAGATCCGCTATCACAACTGATGATAGCGCAACAGTAACAGTTGAGGTTATCCCTATCGCTGCATATTTTACATTATCCATCCCCTCGGTCGATTTCTTGTAGAATATGTATTCCTCCGAGTCTTTATCGGCACCATACGCCTGAGACGCAAAATACTCCGATAAAACAATCGAGGTTACCATTCCAGCCAGAGAGAGTGCGAGCGCCGTACCAAGAGATGCCTCCGCTATGGTAAAATTGTTTCGTTTGTTGAATGCGATCCTGTTGTTAAGAAGCGAAATTTCGTAGTCCCCCGGTTTGAGATCGGTAACATAAACCGGTCCTTTCAACTGGGTATCGCCTATGAGATAGGTATTTTTTCCCGGGAAATAGAGATCAAAATCTACAGGTATGAGAGTTATCTCAACCTCACCGCTATTTTTATCGCTTTCTGTCACATGATAATCGCGGTATCCATCCTTTTTGATTGTAACAATAGTGTTTTTAAGCTGCTCTTCTTTGAGAATGCACGGCGTCTGAACACCGGAGTCTTTATTTCCAATAAAGACAGAAGCTCTCAACGGAAAAGTATTGATAAAAAGGTGATCCTCGGCATAAACCTGAGTTAATTGCATCAAAGTGATTGCAAATGTTATTATAATTATATTTATTTTCATATCTGTATTATATACACAAATGCAGGCAATCTTCAACCTCTAAATGAAAAAACTAAGTAAAAAAATTGATTATCATTCTAAATAATGATATAAGGTAGGATATTTTAACTGGAGCGTGGTATGTATATTAAGAAAACAGCGATAATTACGTCTGCTATACTGTTTGTTTTTGCTCAAGCAGCATTCTCACAAAACAGCCTTGTCGGCAAAGATAAACTTGTCCAAGTCGGCAACACAATAATAACAAAAACAGAACTTGACAAAAGAACACAGGAATTCACAAAACTTTCTGCTATATATGGAAAGACTTTTACGGACAAAGAAGTACTGGAAACAATGATCGATGAGGCACTTGTAAGAAAGAAACTTCAGGAAGAGGACAATTCGATCGTTCTTGATGAAGCGATGTATAAGAATCAGCTCGATACGATGAAGAAGCAGTTTAACGATGCAAATAAAAAACAAAATCCTAAATATGCTTACTCCGACTCTGATTTTGTAAATTACATTATCGGCCAGGGTATGACATATGAGAAGTTTGAAAAAGACCTTAAAGATAAGGTTAAAGTTCAGCAGATCATACAAAAGATGTCTCAGATGAAAATGGCGAAACTTCAAAACAAGAAATACGATTCTCCAACCGATTTTCCGGTAAAATTCCCGGACGACAACGGCAATCTGCTTGATTATAACTCTATAGAAGATATATATAAATTTAACGCCGATAAATTTGTTATGCCGGGATACGTTGAGGTAAAACATATTCTCGTTCTGACTATCGGAGCAGAGGGCAAGTTCAGCGACGCTCAAAAAGCCGATGCAAAATTGAAGATAGAGGAAGCGTACAGCAGATTGACTCAGAAAAAAGAAGATTTCAACAGAGTTTGCCTCCTTTATACTGAAGATATCCAGTCAAAAGCTGAAATAGTTCATCCTGAAACAAAAGTTACACACAGAGGATATCTCGGACCGATCCCCCTTGAAGGACAGGGCGCTCTTATTGTAAAAAAACAATTCGGAGACAAAATTTTACCTGAACTTGAAAGACTCAAGAGAGGCGATATTAGTTCTATAGTTGAAGGGACAAACGGATATCACATATTCTATTGCGTTGACAGGAACGAAGGCGGTAAGAGACCTCTGGAAAAAGTAAAAGGTGAAATAGTCAATTATATCAAAAATATTGAGAGCAATATTATAATGCAGGACACCTACAAAGAACTTATAGACGGCATAAAAGCAAAGACAACAATAACATGGTTTATGAAAGAATATGAGCCGGCAAGAAAAAAATAAATTTCCAGAAAGACGGGAAGGCAGAACTATTGCCTTCCAATGTCTGTACTCGTTTGACTTTGAGAAAAAGAATACTGAAGAGCTCATCGGCATAGCTTTATCTGAAAAACAGTACCCCGGGGCAGCTGTTGATTATGCGCGAAAACTCCTCAACGGAACTATTGTGAATATAGAGCTTATCGACAAAGTGATTAAATCCAAGTTGAAAAACTGGGATTTTGACAGAATATCGCTTGTTGATAAAGCTGTATTGAGACTTGCCATATACTCTATAATATGGGAAGATGTCCCTATAGTTATAACAATAAACGAAGCAGTTGAGATAATTAAGCAATACGGTGAAGAAGAATCATATAAATTTGTAAACGGGATATTAGATGCTGTTAAAAGGGATAAAGAACAGACTAAACAGGTTTCTAAGAAAATCTCTAAAGATAGTAAATAAAAAGAACCTTTCGGTTCTTCTTTTATTTACCGTGCTGGTTGCGGTTTTTCTTGCAATCTATATTTTTGTCTACTTTTCAGGGGGGCTACTCGCCCGCAAAGTGATCGGATCTGTAGACAATGACAAATCTAATGCCCTTCTAAATATGGCAGAGTCTGCCTACAGAGACGGTTATCTTGAGAACTCTGCCCAATATTATGAGGAATATATCAATTCCACACAATCAAAAACAAAAAAAATAAACGGCTACAAAAAACTATTTGAGATCAGCGTGTTAAGAAAACGTAATGAAGATGCACTCATATCGCTCAAAGAGATTGAACTTCTCGACAGGAACAACCCATTCACATATCTCAGCCGCATTAAGCTCCTCATGAGAATGGGGGAATTCAAAGGTGTAAAATTTGAGATCGACCGCAATCACAATAAATTAAGGAAATCACCGGAATTTGCAGTCCTCCTCTCTATTTACCTGATGAATGAGTCGAGGTTCCAGGAAGCACTGAATGAACTCTCAAAAATCTCATTCAACAAAAGGGACTTTAACACACACAAGCAGATTATCATCTGCAATATCAAGTTAAACAGGATTACAAACGCACTGTCATATAGCGAGAAAATAGAACCGCTACTGCGGGTGCTTGATAATAAAGCAGATATTGGGGAGCTCGAACTCCTCAGAGCGATAGCAAGACTCTACAGAGGCGACCAGGAGATCCTGACTGAGAAACTCAGACCGGATTTTTTTACGACTAAGCTAAAAAGGATTTCCTTTAACATAATTGCCTACAACTACATGGACAAAGACAGGTATGAGGAGTTGAATGAATTTCTCAGTACCGACTTCAAGATAAAACAGGACAACAGCAGCCTCTATGAGGCGATCGGTAAATATTATTACTATAGAAAAGACTATCAGAACGCAGCCGTTTATTATGAGAAAATCCCGTCGATCCGTCCATATTTCAACAAAGACTACCTTGCTCTTAGCGATATATATTACCGATACGGTGACTACAAATCATCGATAGAGATGATGAACAACGCAAACTCAATGTTCCAATACAAGAGCCCTGCTTATTTCAAGAATATGAGTACTGTAAAACTGAGATTATCCGGGTTTGCCGAATCCGCATATTACCTTAAATCGGGCTTGGATGAGTATCCGGATGATATGGATTTTTATATCAGACTGATAAAACTTCACATCGATAACGGATTTAACGACACCGCAACAGACTATCTCAAGATGGCAATGAAAAAGAGTGAGAAACTTGGATTGACAGAGTATAATTCAAAATTTGATAAACTTAAGCTGATGTTACTTAACGAAAGCTCCGAATCATCTGAGATGGAACTTCTCAACATCCGCAACCGTCTGGAGTCGGGAATTGACGGTTATTTCAAAATAATCACATTCTACCTGAAAGATAATAAATTTATAAACGCAAAAAGGGAGATCGACAGCGCACTGAACACACCTCTCAACAAAGACGAGAAAGCACTTATAAACACGCTTGATTTCATATATGCCGTAAATTCCGGTGACAAAACAGAGTACAACAGTAAAAGAAATATTTTTCTTGCCGATGAAAATTTCTCATTTTACAACAAATCTATAATCCACTTTATCGACGGTGATTATGAGCGAACCATAGAGACACTCGAAAAATATAAAACAACTCTGAAAACAAACAACAACGACGAGTACGAACCTGAGGAAATAGGAAAATACGAGTATCTGTCTGCTTTATCTCACTATTTCGACGGTAATCTGCCGGAAGCCAACAAGTCTCTCAACAGATATCTCGATATCAAGAAATATGACAGAAAAGCCTTATATTTAAAAAACCTCATAAACACAACATTGGAAAAGAATAAAAATAAATAGGAGCTTACTAATTGAAACTAAAGACCAAAGATCAGATAGAAAGGATAAGGGAGTGCGGGATAATCGCATCCGACCTCTTTAAATACCTCAAAGAGTACATTCACCCCGGGATAACAACAATGGAACTCGACAAAATATCGGATACTTTTATCCGTGGAAGGGGAGCAAAACCATCATTTAAAGGGTACATGGGTTACCCGTCCAGCATCTGCGCATCGGTAAATGAGGAGATCATACACGGCATCCCCTGCAAGAGGGTTCTGCAGAATGGGGATATAGTTTCCATAGATGTCGGCGTCCAGATGAACGGAATGATAAGTGACAGCGCAAGGACTTTTACTGTCGGGAATGTATCTCCGGAAGTTGAAAAGCTGCTCGACGTTACAGAACGATCACTCTACAAAGCAATATCGAAAGTGAAGCCGGGAGCTACGATAAATGACATCGGCGGAACCGTTGAAGATTATGTAAAACAATACAACTTTGGGATCGTGCGTGGTTATTGCGGACACGGAGTCGGATTCCGTAATCATGAAGAACCGGAAGTTCCTAATTACCGGTATCGGGAAGGTAAAAGGAGACTCGTTACAGGACTTGTAATCGCTATCGAACCGATGATAAACCTCGGAGAGGATGAACACTTTGTACTCGATGACGGCTGGACTGTTGTTACTATCGACGGGAAACCGTCTGCTCATTTTGAGAATACTGTCGCCGTAACAGAGAACGGATACGACATTCTCACAGTACACCCCGACGACCTGCCGGAAATAAAAAAGAAATTTGGACTTTAAAAAAAATAAAATTAATTGGAGTTTAACATGAGAGCAATAAGTGTAATAATCGGTATTATAATGATCTCCGCATTGACAGGATGCAGTCAACCTAAAGAAAACAAAATTACTATTTACGGCTACGAGAGCCTGAGCTGGATGAATGACAAGATCAAAGCTGACTTTGAAACTAAAACCGGCGCAAAACTCGATATCGTGACCAATTTCCAAGACACACACTCCATCGTATCGCGCCTTATGCTCGAAAAAAAACATCCTCAATGTGATGTGGTGATCGGTCTCAACCTGACAGCCCTCATCAAGGCGAAAAAAGAGGACTTACTTCAAAAATATAAACCAAAAACTGCTGACCTGATTACAAATAGTGACCTCGTAATTGACACCGATTATTCGGCGACATCCTACGATTACGGTTCCATCGCAATTATCTATAATCCAGAACTAAAAACCATTCCGCCGGCAACGTTTAAAGATCTCATATCAGATAAAAAATCACTCATTATACAGGATCCGCGTATGTCATCGACTGGCACTGACTTTTTACTGTGGACTATCGCTTATTTTGGTGGAGAATGGGAAAACTACTGGAAATCGTTAAAACCCGCGATAGCATCTGTATCGCCGGGCTGGGGAGAATCATTCGCTCTGTTTGAGAACAAAGAGGCTCCGATGATGGTAAGTTATGCGACAGACCCCGCATACTCTTTTCACAACTATCAATCTGTTCAATATCAGGCGCTCATTCCGGAGAACAAAGGTTTTATACAACTCGAGTGTGCCGGAATAGTAAAAGGCTCAAAAAACCGCAAATTGGCAGAGAAATTTATAGATTACATTTTAACCGAAGATTTTCAGAATGAGATCCCATTGAATCAATGGATGTTCCCCGTTACCAACGTAAAACTCCCGGAAGCCTACAAATATGCAGTAAAACCGGAGACCATTCTAAAAATAGACACTAAAGAACTTGCCGATAATATCGACAAATATCTCTCAAAATGGGAAGAAATAATGAAGCAATGAGAATTAGTAAGACAAGGTTAAGCGGATTAATCCCCTATTGCTATTTTGTAATTATATCTGTTCCTGTTTTTTTATTTGTGAGAGAGTACATAACCTTAGACATTTTAAGGGTTTTTACTGAGAAGCGGACAGCCGGCATCATGCTCGGCTCCGTTTTACAGTCGTCGATAACAGTTGTGATAGCGCTCGTGATATCATGGGCGCCGGCTGTCTATCTATCAAAAAAAGATAATATTATTTCCCGTTTTCTTGAATCAACACTCTTCATCCCGTTTTTTTATCCGGCGATATCGGTAGCTGTCACATTCATCATTCTACTGAAAGATACAGATCTAAATCACACTCTTTTTTCCATTATACTTGCCCATGTGTTTTACAACTCACCGCTTTTTGTGAAATACATATCAGAGTCGCTCTCCGGCATGAGCAACGAACTCAACGACATCGCCGAACTCGACGGTATAAGCCCGCTTAGACGGTTTACCTCTGTAACTCTTCATTACGCACTTCCTGGGATTCTTAAAGGGGGATTTCTTGTTTTCACATATGCGTTTACAAGTTTCGCAGTAATACTGCTGGTCGGGAACAGCCGGTTCACCACATATGAGATAGCGATAGCCGAAGCAAATTCACTATTCCAGCCGCAACGCATGATAGCCTACGGAATTATCCAGTACCTGACACTATTCGCCCTAAACATGATTGTATCATCCATAAAACTCAACACCGAAAAGACTCCGCTAAAAACAAATTATCATGTGAACAAAATCATCACCTGCGGCGCTATATTTTATCTCATTTTTGAGATTCTCATTATTGTCATCCCCTTCATCTATCCGTTTATAAACGGCGGATACGCGATTTTACTAAAAATATTTAGTTTTGATTTCAATAAAAAGTTTCCGGTTATAATATCTATAATCAACTCACTCATCCTATCGATTATAAGCGGACTTATCATAACAGCACTCTCGTTCATCATTCTAAAAAATCGAAGTAAATTAAAAGACACACTTATTTTCTCGACAATCGGAGTTTCCGGTGCGTTTATATCGATTATAATGCTCTACATAAACATCACATATGGGATACCATCTGTTGCACTTTACTATCTCGGAGTCGTCGTCATAACTCTCCCTATTGCGTCATCTCTTTTGTTTGATAAAGTCGTCAACTTTCCGGCTGCACTCATTGAGCAGGCCAGATCGGACGGCGCAGGTTCGGCTACCATTTTTTTTAGAATAGAACTTCCGCTTCTCGGACGGACACTGCTTTCTAATGTACTGCAAATTTTCACGATTGTTTACGGGGAATTCACAATTGCCTACACGATGGGGATCGGGCGGTATCTGCCGTTAGCATCGACAGTTTCCTATTCACTCGCATCCAGACGGATGCTTAACGAAGCATCTGCACTAAGCTGTTTCAACATTATCCTCATCACAACTATATTTGTAATTTCCGGATTAATACCGGCGAGATCAAAATCCAGATAAGATAAACTCACTGTAAAATCTGTAAAGCATGACACCTATGATATCATCAAACTGCCCCGGAGCCGGCAGTCCGAACAGCTCCGCACAGGTTGAATTCAGTATTACTTCTCTCTTGCCGATACCCGATGACTCGGCAATCAAAGGATAATCTTCATCACCGGTTAAATAAATAATCTCGCTCTCAGACTTCTCGGTTGTTATCGAGTGATATGTATAATAAAAAAACATTAAAGAGCTATTTGAGTGTACTTTCAAGTTTCCTGAAATTCTCTCATAGATTGGAGATCGGAAAAAATCGTTGATCCTGTTCATCTGATGGTTGACATATTTATTTCTCATGAGAATAGACTCATTCTCAATAATTGACAACTGAGTTAAAAAACCGTCGATGTCATCACCAGTTAGCTCCTCCGACAGACACCTCGTTCTATAAGGAACAAACTGATTCATCATCAGATATAAACGTTCCATACTCATCACACCTGTTTCAACAAGCAGTTTGCAGAATCTATGATCCGGGCCTACACCCATAGATTCCAGTTTTCTGAGGAATGAAATTATATGATTATCATGAATATACGACTGAGTAAATTTAAGACTCTTAACAAGCGATAAATAATGGTCATTAGATATGCCCAAATAATTTATAAGTCCGTTTTTTATTGTTTCCTCTTTTTTTATGATATAACTTCTGAGGAATGTACACAATACGAGGAAATCATTATCTCTCATGTTCAATATTTCATCGAGAACAACCTCACTAAAAGGGGAAACATCCTCATTCACAAACCGCTCAAGATTGATTATTGACAGATCAAGTTTCATAGATTAGCCTCAACATTTACTTTTTAGCATTTAATCCGCTTTTATTTAACAGAGCTATCTCTGCCTCACTTTTCCTAAGGTAGATCGGTTCTATATCATCGGAGAAATTCCCATTCTCTATGAGATGACGAACATAAGAAGCCATCTCAGCAGCTGTGTATCCAGAGCTGCAGCAGAATTCAACATTTATACTGCTATCGATATTCTCACTTATAAAATCACGGATCATCAAAAAATCTTTGCCGGCAAAAGTAACCTTAT
This sequence comes from Spirochaetota bacterium, assembly GCA_041306845.1. Classification (GTDB taxonomy): domain Bacteria; phylum Spirochaetota; class GWE2-31-10; order GWE2-31-10; family GWE2-31-10; genus JBFZEO01. The sequence goes on along the minus strand of JBFZEO010000148.1, from coordinate 8,515 downwards.
CTGCGCCGGACATCCTAATCCTCTCGGCAATCACCTCTTTGCCAACATCTTCCATTCTTATAACACCGTCACTACCGATAAACGATATAAAAAAGCTGTTCTTCTTACCATCAACAAGCGGTATAAGTAAACCGCCCCGTGCATGAAGGATAAATTTATAAACTTCAAAGATATTAAAACCGATCTTCTTAAGCCCTCCTGCCAGCGACAATCCGAGAGCCGTCACGACTCCTATCCTTAGTCCGGTAAATGAGCCCGGCCCGGTGCAGACCGCAACACATTCAATATCTCTCTTTGACTCACCCATATCTTTTAGAGCGGAGTCAATCATCGGTATTATGTTTTCAAGATGCTGCATACCGTCATCATAATCAGAATAGAATTTTTTACCATTAATCTCGATCGCAAGCCTGAGAACAGACACTGAAGTATCAATTGCTATAAAATTCATGTGTGACTCTCCACTTCAATAATTCTCTTTTTGCCGTCAAGAGTTATATTGACACAAATAATTTTCGACGGGATAAGATCTCCGCCCTTCTCCGGCCACTCGATAAAAGATACCGCATCGGAATACACATACTCCTCAAACGCAGTCTCATATAATTCAAAAGGATCCTTTATTCTGTATAAATCAAAATGATATATCTTAAATTTTGCATTGTATTCGTTAACGATAGTAAAAGTCGGAGAAGGCATCTCTTCTGTTACACCGAGAGCTGCACAGATCCCCCTGACAAGTGCCGATTTGCCGGTCCCGAGAGCCCCATTCAAAACAAAAACATCGCCTTTTTCAACATAAGATGCGATCTCTTTACCGATATCACCGGTTTCTATGATAGAATGTGAAACGTACTTCTTATTTAACGGCAGCATTTCAAGAATTTCTATGAAGAGCAGCAAGCACGCCATCACTATCGAGCTTACTGATTTTTTTAATTATCGTCGGAACGAGAGCAGATAACTCATCACTTTTATCTGTTCCAAAATCCACACTTATCGCCGGCTCACCAACAGGCTTGTATTCTATGGCAAATTTTATATCTTTTCTCATTATCTTTGCCATGCTATCCATAAGGATTATACTTCCAGTATATTCCTTGCGGTAATGGATCAAAGTTTCAATTATCTTTAACCTGTCAATATCAATTATTTTCAATTTTATTAGACCTCCTGCCCCTCTTCTTGACAACCGGTTCATCTTTCTTGATAAGTTTACTGTAGATGAATTTCACAGCCTCACGGGAGAATACGCGTTTTTTATTTGAAATAGTAAAAAGTTTTTGAGACAAGAACACATCTTTATATCTGTTTAAAAAGTTATGAAACTGATGCTCTTTGACATCAGAAAAAAGCATCAAGAGTTCGTTGGTATAAAATTCATCCTGCTTCTCAGCCTGGATAAAATAATCAGTATTTATCCGTTTAAAATCATCATCGTTCTTCTGATCCGGCGTTGCACTGCCGGTCTTTGTGATTTTCTCCATTTCTGACAATGAAATAAAAACACCATTACCATAAAATCCATTACCGAGAATTCCAAGAGGTCTGTAATGAAATCCTCTAATTTCCGCTTCCTCTATAAAAGTCAATTTTCTGGTTGTCATGATGATACCCCATCACTTGTTATTTTCTTAAGATAATAATATATTTTTGACAAAATTTAAACAATTTAATGTTTATTTATATTATTTTTAATTAACGCTGACAAAAGTCTCTTCTTTTATTTTAATGAGAAGATTTCTTATCTCAACAATATTAGGAATAAACTCATATTCCACAAGATCACCCATCATAACCGAGTCATTATTCCCCATGGCTGTCATTAATTCCCTCAGATTACCTGTAATCGTTGTAAAAAACTCTTCAAAAGATTTATCGTTTACCGTATATTTATCTATATAAATCTTCAAATTATCTCTGAAAAATACAAACAGTGAGATTGAACTTTCGATTGTGTTTGCCAAACACTGAATATTATCCATCGCCTTGCGATCGTTACCAGACTGAAACAAAACAGGCACCTTGTTCAATTCCGGGATAAGCTCATCAAGCATTTTTATAACATCATCAATTTTTTCCCCGGTACCTTTATTCCTGTCTAAAGATGAACTGGATATAACATTAATTATCTCATCAAGTAGTCCCTTTATGTCTTTTAATGTAAATTCTATTTCAGACTTAAAATCGCTCTCAAGAGGGAAAGAATCCTCAATAATATCTTTAAAAAGACCGGTAATCATATCAAATCTCGTGCAGAACTTCCTATGAATCGGAAGGATCATTCCTATTGATTTCCCAAATAACGTTGCGATCTGATCCAGACCTTGTTTCATCCATTCCAAAGAATCTGCGACTTTAATCAATGAATCATCCCAGATATTCTTCTCAACTATAACAGCGATAAAATCAAGATATAAACTTATCTGTTTTAGACTCAAAATAGAAACACCGACAACATCACTTGTTTCCAGTTCCAAAAGCCCTATTTTATCGATTGTTGTATCTTTCAAGCCCTTTTCATCAGCATAAGAAAATTCTTTACCATTTATGGACACCGAAACAACAAACTGCTGTTGCTCAAGTTTACCGAGATACTCACTCAAACCTACGACAACATCATAGGCGTTCTTCTCATTCTCAATCTCTACCGGGATCTCCTCACCATTTATCACAATTTTCATACAAAACACTCCTTAACCCCACCATAAATATTTTGAACAAGCAATATAGACGATTATAATATACGAAATATGCAGGAAAATCACAGCTTAATCTATTACTTTTATATACCGGCACCATACCGGATTGATGATATAGGCAAGTCAGAAAAATAGTCTTTCCAAAGTCAAATATGTGTTTAACTAAAAAGCCGGATTTTATCCAATTAGATTATCGAATTATTAGCTAATTACCTTTATTAAAATTTTCGAACTTTTTTTTACCGTCTTCAAGCTCCTGTTGAGCTTTTTCCATCTTCATAAACTGTTCTTTGAGTTTCTGTTCTTCCTCAGTCAGCTTATTCTCATATTCCTTAGCTTCTTTCTCTTTTTCTTTTATATCATCGGTATAACCGGTATTTCTAATATCAAAGAAACCTACACTCTTTTGAGTATAAGACTTAAGCAACTTCTCAATCTGAACAGCAACGCCGTCGTCATAGGCAAAATCACCATTCTTATCGCTGCCAAAAAGCTGTTTAACACTTGAAGGATGCTTCTCCATAACTTCCATAAATTTATTAACAAATTTATCCTCATTCATTTCAAGGTAACCTTTTAATTTATCCTTATTAACATCCTTTACCTGCCCGGGCGATACTGCCTCATTTGTTGATATTCCGATCTGATTAAGCATTGACAGCTCGGCACCGATCTCCGTCGGATAACTATTCATCATTATAACTCTCATTCTTGAGATAAAATTCTTAAGTTCATTCTCTTTTGCGAGAACGCCCTCCTCTCCGGTCTCCTTATTTGCATCAATCCTGTCATATATATCTTTTAGAAGAGAATTATATTCTCCCACAAACTCGGTAATCCCATTGACCATCTTTTCGTAATCTCTATCAACCTGCAGAAGTGCGTCCCCATTCGTCTTGTCAAACAAGTTAATAGTAACCCCTTTTAAAACATCATCGATTGTATTGCTGTCACGTATTATCTCTATCCCGTCAACGAAGATTCTCGAGTCATCCGGCTTAGATAGCTCTCTTTTGAATTTGACTCCGCCGGCACTATCCTCATCAACAAACTTGATACCGGAAACTTCTATTTCTTTATATGTGTTTTTATTTTTGAAGACCAGCCCGGTAACACTTTCATCCTTATCGATCAAGTCCGGCATCTTAAACCGGAGTTTTGAGCCGTCCGTTGTTACGTTTAACTCGTCAAGCTGGATCGTCCGTTTATTAGTTTTGATTTCGAGATATTTATCATCATTCACTATGACTTGAGGTTTTATTTCATCTGGTTTTTTGTAGGGTGGAATGTCCAGATCCGGCCTCTCACCCTCGAGCTGCACGTCATAAACAACAGCCTCTCCGGTTTCCGAGAAATCGGGACCATTCGGCACAGAATTTTGTCTGCTGCCCGCTGCACCGGGAGTATTGTCTATCTTTTTCATATCCACTTCCAATACAAGACCATCTCTATGCTTTATAGATTCGTCCATATTGTAAAGCAGATTTTCATCTTTGCGTAATATGAGTTTACTATTGTTTATAAGCGGTGTTTTGGTTCCATTCAGGACAGTTATATTCTGCCTGTCTAACACAAAATTCTTTTCAAAAGATGGTACTTTTTCAAAAAAACCAATTTTTTCAAAAAAATTCTTTGTAAAATCGTCATCAAAACTTATAAAGTTCTTTTTACCGGTTCTTACCGATTCCAGAACAAGAATTCTTGTTTTTTCGGTATCATTAGTTATTGAAGCTTTTATGACATCCTTGCCCTCATCCGAGATTTTCTTTGCAAACTTCTCAAGATCTCCGCCTTCAAAATCTACATTAACCGGCTTTTCTGATATTTTAAATTTATAAGTCCCCTCAGGCACATCGTAACTTCTGTTAAGGGATGAACTGCCGACTCTATGAGCCTTTGCCTTTTGTTCAACCCTTACAGAATGTTCTGCTACATCGGCATATTTAGTAACCTTTGCAGAAAAACCATCATCGTTTGAATTGGAAATTTTATCGTCAAAGGGAGAATTAACTCCATATAATGCTTTAGATTTCTGCATTAATGAAACTACCTTTGTTCCGACCGTCTGCATCTCTTTGCGTTTTTCAGCTATACTATCTTTACTGTCGTTGATTTTTGTAAGCTTCTTTTTTTTAGCCTCCATAATCTTATCTATGGATGACTGCGCATTAGATTTGCTGGAAATTCCAGGAATATATACTCCGTCAGACATTTAATTGTCCCCCGTTAACTTAATATAACAAAGCGATTCTCATTTTTCAAGCCTTTCCGTCAAAAAAGACCCCGGTCATATCTTTAATATGCTCGGCTAATTTTTGCAACTCTTTATATGGATACTCAATAATAACCTCATTCGTCTTACGATTAATAACGGTTATTACCACCCTGCCTATGTTTTCATTGATATGCAGTCTGACTGCTTTATCCTGATGTTCCAATTGAGAATTGTACCTTGACAACTCTTCAACCACCTTTTCTATCTCATGTTTCAATTCCTCAGAATTAATCTGTCTCTGCATAGCATTATCCTGAATATTTTCCTTGATATGCTGTTCATGCACAACTGATAGATTCGGCTTTGGTTTAGCCATAGTCACGGCTTTATTTAAAGATACGCTCTGGAGAGTTTCCTGGGGGCTTAAGGGTTTAAGGTCTTGCATAAGTCCCTCCTTAATGTTCTATTTTCTAAGGATTCCCCCCTCCCTTTTTTTGAATCTGTAAAAATTATTTCCATTTAAGTTTTTAAAAGACATATCCGAAAATAATTTAAAGAAAATCGGATCCCCTATTATAAATAGGAGAACCGATTTCTTGTTTTGCGGTTTTAAAAAACAGTATTCCCAATAATACCGTAAAAAAAGGTGCTGCACGGTAGGCTTCCCAGGGCTTCCCGTACAATTATTACCAAATTTTAAGAGTCAAAGTTTAATTAGCCTAAAAGCTGCATAACTGACTGTGACTTAGCATTAGCCTGAGCAAGCATTGATGTTCCAGCCTGTACAAGGATATTATCTCTTGTAAAGTTAACCATTTCAGAAGCCATATCAGCATCTCTGATTACAGATTCAGCTGCCTGGAGATTTTCTGATGCTATAGAAACACCTTTCTGAGCCATTTCAAATCTGTTCTGGTAAGCACCAAGATCAGCTCTTTGTTTGTTAAGTCTCTTAAGAGCCTCATCAAGAGTTCCGATTGCCTGGTTAGCTTTTTCCGGAGTACTGATAGAAATAAACTCTTTAGTACCTGAGTTAGATAACTTAAGAGCCTCAGCAGTCATAGTACCGATATAAACTTGCTCTCTCTGATCCATATTAGCGCCTACATGAAAAAACATAGAAACAGCGCCAGTACCAGCCTGTGGATTAGCAAATTTACCAGTCAACATATTTAGACCATTAAACTGTGCATGTGAAGCAACTCTATTAACTTCATCAACTAACTGACTAACTTCAACCTGGATCTGCATTCTGTCTTCTGTTGAGTAGATACCGTTAGAAGCCTGAACAGCAAGCTCTCTTACTCTATGAACGATATCTGTAGTTTCCTGCAGATAACCTTCAGTAGCCTGGATAAAAGAAACACCGTTCTGGATGTTTTTTTCAGCCTGATTAAGACCTCTGATCTGACCTCTCATTTTTTCAGACACAGCAAGACCAGAAGCATCATCTCCGCCTCTGTTGATTCTGAGACCTGAAGACAATTTTTCCATGTCTTTTCCCAATGAAATTGTCTTGAACTTTAAGTTGTTGTTAGCATTAATAGATGACATATTGTGGTTTATAATCATATTACCCTCCTTGATTATAACTCTCCAAATCATTTAGAGAGGATTTTACGGGTTTGCTCCCGAATAGTAACTAGATGGTTTAATCAAGGTAATAATTTAAAACCGCAATGCACCTTTTTTAAAAAATAATCTATTTCAAATAGAATTATTTACGATTTTACAACAGACAAAGCCCTCCCGAAAATCCGGGAGAGCCTTGTCGTGACTATAAACAATTAGTAATTTCAAAGAGCCTTATATTACAAAAACTCTATTACTGTAACAACTGCATTACAGACTGACTCTTCTGGTTAGCCTGAGCAAGCATAGATGTACCAGCCTGTACAAGGATATTATCCCTTGTAAAGTTAACCATCTCAGCTGCCATATCAGAATCTCTTATTATAGATTCAGCGGCCTGAAGATTTTCGGCTCCAACAAGAAGTCCTTTTGTTGCGTGTTCAAGTCTGTTCTGGTAAGCACCAAGATCAGCTCTCTGTTTGTTGATTTTTTTAAGAGCACTGTCAAGAGTACCGATAGATGCGTTGGCACCATCAGGAGTAGAAAGAGAAATAAAATCATCTGTTCCTATCTGTCTGATACCAAGTCCCTTAGAAGTCATAGTACCGATGTAAACCTGCTCTCTCTGATCCATATTAGCTCCAATATGGAACCACATAGAACCAGTTTTTGCTCCGCCTACAGTGTCTGCGTCAGCAAATCTACCAGTAAGCATGTTCATTCCGTTAAACTGTGCGTGTGAAGCAATTCTATCAACTTCATCAACTAACTGGCTAACTTCAACCTGAATGTACATTCTATCTTCTGCAGAATAGATACCATTGGAAGCCTGAATAGCGAGTTCTCTCAATCTCTGAACTATGTCCTGAGATTCCTGCAGGTAACCTTCAGCAGTCTGGATAAAAGAAATACCGTTTTCTGCATTTTTTTCAGCCTGAATAAGACCTCTGATCTGGCTTCTCATTTTTTCTGATACAGCAAGACCTGATGCGTCATCACCGGCTCTGTTGATTTTCATCCCAGAAGACAGCTTTTCCATATCTTTACCGATAGATATGCTGTTGAATTTGAGTTGTCGATTTGCATTGATTGAAGACATGTTGTGATTAATAATCATAGTTGTTTCCTCCATGAAACTTACATATAACAGGTATCCTTACCTGTGTCTTAATGCAGTATTGCACTGCAGTAATACCTAAAACAGACAAAACGGAACGATTACCCCTAATCATATCCGCATAAAAAGCCTACTGCCAAACCCATAGCAAGCAAGCTTCATCCTAAAATCACCGGTACCCATCCGGCAATAATTTCTAAATCTGCAAAATCAATCTAAAAGTACCCATCCTTCAGATCGACTACTGCCGATATACTACTTATCGTTTAAGCCATCCATTAACTTTAACGACATAAAAAAATTATACAACTTTTTTTTTATTTTACAAGAGCTATTTGAAAAATTTATTTCTTTTAATATCTGAAGCAAATTTTTTTATTATATCTTTTTTAAAAAGCATGTCCGCATACTCGATAGAATTAATCAGATCTTTTTTACTCGACATCCCATGTCCGACGATAACAAGCCCATTCACACCAAGAAGGGGAGCTCCGCCGTAATAACGGGGCAGAAACTTATCCGTGAAATCACCGCCGGTTTTAGCACCAAGTTTTTCAAGCGTTCCAAAAATGAGCCGCTTGGTTATAGAACTGAAAACTTCACTCAAAAAATACTCTTTTAACTTAGCCGAAAACAATTTCTTCATCGACTCCGCTATCTTTATGATGGAGTTGCCGGTAAATCCGTCACAAACAACAACATCAACAGACCCGTTGACAATATTATAAGCCTCAACATTACCTATGAACCCCTGCATAGTCTTGAGAGAATCATAAGTTTTCTTTACCATATTGCTGCCCTTGCCGTACTCCGTCCCCATACTCAAAAGTCCGATAGACGGGATAGGTTTATCCATAAGATGTCTGTAAAGCAGTTTACCAAGATGAGCGTTAGTATAAAAATATTCCT
>JBFZEO010000147.1:0-9514 GCA_041306845.1 Spirochaetota bacterium | reverse complement strand
AACATAGACGAAGAGTTTGCCAATATGATAAAATTTCAGCACGGATACAATGCAAGTGCAAAATTTATAACAGAAATGGATAAAATGATAGAGACCATTATATTTAAACTTGGAGTATAATTATGAGTATTTACAGAGTAAGCACAAACACATCTAACGATAACGGAGTCTTTCATCTGCGGAATAGAGAGTACAGCATGGACAAAGTGCAGGCACAGATCAGTACCGGTAAAAAATACAGACTACCGAGGGAAAATCCGGTCGATGTAACACAGGCTATGACATTCCACAGCAAGATATATAAAACAGACCAACTGCTTAGCAATATAAACGACCTGCAGAGTGAAAGAAACCTCGCTGAAAATAAAATGAGCTCAATGATAGAGATGCTCCACAGAGCAAGGGAACTGGCAATACAGGGAGCGAATGGTACATATACGGCAGACGACAGACGGGATATGGCAATAGAGATAAATGAGCTCCTTAAAAACACTATTCTTGATGCTAACTCAAAATATAAGGATAGTTTTATTTTTAGCGGGTATAAGAAATTTACAAAACCATTTGAAGCTATCGAAGGTGCAGTTAAAGGTGTAAATAACGCTATGATTACCGAAGTGAAATATATGGGTGATAATGGTGACCGCCTGAGGGAAATTGATTTTAATGAGTACGCATCAAGTACCAAGCCTGGAAGTGAAGTTTACTGGGCAGATCAGTTTCAGATTTACTCCAAAGTCAGTACTGCGGACTTCAGACTGGATAAAGACTCTACTGTAATGATAGACAATGTAAAGATAGGACTAAATGCCGGCGACAATATTTATGCAATTGTAGACAAAATAAACAAAGCACCCACAGCAGTTAAAGCTTCGCTCGACGTTGTAACAGGTGCAATGGTCCTTAAGTCAACAGTTCCGCATAAAATCGAATTATCTGATATCGAGGGCGGCGAGCTTTTTCAAAATCTGGGAATCCTTGAGAGGGGCAGACCAACCGGACCGGATAACTATAGTCAGGACGCACAGGTTTTCGGAGGCTCGATATTTGATGTATTCATTGGATTGCGAGATGCACTCCTTCAGAACAATATGGAGGACTCAGGCGGCAGATTTCTTGGTTCTATTGAGAATGCTATCACGGGGGTCACATTCCAGCTGGCAAACACCGGAGCACTTGATAACAGACTCCAGTATCTCTCAAAAAGACTCGATGAGGACAAATATACATACACCGAAAACTTAAGTAAAATAGAAGATGTTGATATGGCAGAAGCTCTGACAGATCTCAGTACTCTTGATTTTGCCCATAAAGCAGCTCTATCGAGCCTATCAAAGATTACTAAAACAACTTTGATGGATTTCTTAAGGTAGAATGGCATTCTATGACAAAAAACATAAAGTTTTAATTTAGTACTGCTGATATATTTTGGGACAGAACTAAAACCTGTTCCCTAAAAGTATTACGGCTGCAGTAACTTTAAAAATGCCTTATTATAAAAGATTACTCATTGGGTATCTATTTTATTATGTGGAGAAAAAGATAATGAAGTTAATGACGAAGGCTTTCGGGCTTATTGATGTATCAGAAAAACAAAAATTAACATTTAAAAACGGATTGCTCGGATTTGAGGATATACACACATTTTTTATGCTCGATTTCGATTCTGGCACAGGAAGTCCATTCTACTGGCTGCAGGCAGAAAATATCCCCGAAATAGCGTTTCTTGTCATAGAACCCGGTATGATTGATCCTGAATATAAACTCGATGCCGATAAATCTGATCTTATGGAACTGGAAATAACAGATATGGCAGATGTGCTTATGTTCAGTATAGTTACTGTTAATGATAACCCTTCAAACATAACTGCTAACCTTCTCGGGCCTATAATAATTAACAAAAAGAACCATAAGGCAAAACAGATAATAAGTCTTAACGATAAATATTCAGTGAGAGAACCCCTTTTATCTGAGAGGGAGGCTAAATGCTGATATTAGCACGGAAAGAAAATGAGTCTATAATTTTAAATGATGATATTGAGATAACAATCGTAAATATCAAAGGCGATCATGTAAAGATCGGAGTAAAAGCGCCGCGGGATGTAAAAGTTTTCAGGAAAGAAATATATGAAGAGATCCAGAAAGCAAACATCGAAGCATCAAAGATAAATATTGATACAGAAGCTGTTAAGAATATAGGCTCCATTCTAAAATCAAAGAAGAATTAAAAAGGCAGTTTAACAACTGCCTTTTTTAAATATCAACTACTAATTTCCTATTCTTATTTCCTGCCACATTTTGTTGTACAACTCAATGTTATCTCCTATATCTTCCTTTAGCTCACAATTGACAAGATCTTTCATGTCATATTTAGGTGTATTCTTTCTCACACTTCTTGCCGGAACATTTATCGATGGGAAATAAAAAATATCAACAAATTTCGCGTAAACTTCCGGTTCATGTATATAATTTATAAACTGGTAAGCCAACTCTTTATTGGCTGCATCTTTAGGAATGACCATACTGTCTATGTACATCGGAGCACCTTTTGTCGGTATAAAAAAATCAACATCCTTAGCCTTTTCTGCATCTAACTCAGAAAAAACAACCTCTTCATACCCCTGAACAACATAAAATTCCTCTGCTGCAAATGCCTTACCAAATGCTTCTGAATCAAACTTCTGAATATTTTTTTTCCATTTCTGAACTAAATCTCTGGCTTTCTCAAGTTCAGCAACATCAGTTGTATTAACCGAATACCCAAGATCTTTTAGAGCAAACCCCATTACTTCTCTCATATCATCGAGGAGCGTCATTTTGCCTTTTAGATCAGATCTTTCAAAAATTGACATATCTTTAGAGTAATCTTTTACATATTTTTTGTTTACAAGTATACCTGAAGCTCCCATCATGTATGGGATACTATAATCATTACCAATATCAAAAGCTATTTTTGCCAGAACAGATACGTCTATATTGGCAAAATTAGGAATCTTTGATCTGTCGAGTTTCTCAAGCATATTTTCTTTCTTCATAATAGAAACATAGTCTCCGGAAGGAAAAACAATATCATAACCGGAACCGCCGGCCTTCAACTTGGCGTACATCTCCTCATTTGATGGGAACTCATCGTAAACAACTTCACAGTTAAATTTCTCCTGAAATCCTTCAATCACCTCTTGCGGTGTGTAATAGGTCCAATTATAAATATAAAGTTTCGCCTTCTTAGCATTTTTACACCCAGCTAAAGAGAATAAAGCAATAAAAACCGCCATAACAATCAATAATCTTTTCATCCTAAAAAATACCTCCGTAAAATTTTATACCAGAAATTATAATCATAAATGCTGTTTTTTTACAACGTTTATTAAAAACATTTAATATTTTTACTTACCATCTCCATTCTGTTTCTCATAATCCTTTTTAATCATATCAACCTCTTTTTTAAACATCCAGTTGTTTTGAAGAGCCATGAGGAGAACCTCCATTTCATTAAGAAGTCTCTTAATCTGCGGAACAGACTCTGAAATTGTCCCGCTCCCCTCTGACAGCCCACCCATAACTTTGTTAAGATCCTTAAAGGTTTTATTTATATCATTCATCGACTTGGAAAACTCCCCCAATTCTCCGGTCATTGCATTTAAGCTAGTCATAGAATCACTCATTTTATCAAGCCCTTTCACCATCCCATCAATGGAACGGAATGAATTTTGCATAGATCCCAAAGAGCCGGATAAATTCTCCATACTGCTTCCCATCGATTTTAGAGACTGCTGAAACTCATTGAGAGTTATGAGAGCACTAACGGCCTGATCATATAGCTCCCTCACCGATAGTCCCTCAAAACCATCAGAAGAGGCATCAAAGAGTTTTGACTTAATTTGATATTTATCGATAAACTCCTGGAGACTTGATCCTGAAACAAGATCGATAAGCTCGCTCGACTCCTCGGACAATACTTTTGAGCCAGGCTTCAGTTGTGGGGAATGGATATCACCCGGAATAATCTGAACCTGTTTATTACCTATAAGAAGAGGCCTTACTATCTTGGCAACAGAATCGGTTTTTATTTTATCTTTGTATCTCTCTGATATTTCAAACTTAACCTTAATCCTGTTTAACTCATCGATATCAACAAGTGTTACTTCACCGACCACTATACCATTTATCGTAACCACCGTACCATTCCTCAAACCGCTTGCCGACTTATAATAAGCATAATAATGGGATCTAAAGAGATTTATCCGCCCCCTCAAGATAAAAAAAATAACGACGGACACAATCAGCAAGAGTGCAGCCAGAAAGAAATAACCTACAATCATTTCATATTTTTTTTTGTTAATAGTTTTCATTTTACCTCACTACATAAAGCTATTTTTTAGTCTCATCAAGGAAAAAATCTGCCGGTTCCCCAAAGAAATAGGATTCGTCATTTTTTAAAGCAAGAATGTATTTACCCTTCTCAAGAGCCCAGCTGCGCTCCTCGGATGCGACCAGAATGGTACAATCCGGTTTACAAAAATTTTCCGGTATGATAACATCAACAAGCTCTTTAATCTCATCTATATCGCTCTTTTCTATGTAAATGGTAGGATCATCGATGAGTAATATTTCCGGCTCAAGGGCAACAGATCTTGCGAGGAGAATTTTTTTTTCTTCTGTCCGATTAAGATTCCACGCCTCTCTATTCGTATGGGAGATTTTAAAATATTCAATTATTTTTGCATATCTTGAATGGATCTCACTTTCACTATAAATATTGTGATATTCTAAAGGGAGGAGTATATTCTCTTTTATTGTCAGGTTTTTAAGGAGCCCCCCCTGAGTATAAGCATAACCGATCCTCTGTCTTAACTCAAACATCTTTTTTTTATTTTCAAAAGGAATATCTTTTCCGAAAACCTTTATATTTCCAAACTTGGGCGGCATAACACCCATTATGCTGAACAACAGAAGTGTACGTGTACTGTCATTCTGACCAAATACATATACTCTCCCGCCCCTCTTAATTTTTAGATCAAGTTTGTCAATTTTACCGGAGGTGCCGTGTTCCTCGCTGTAGAGGGTAACATTCTCAAAAACAATATCATAAGAGTATTTACTGTTGTCCATACAACCCCAATGTTATAACAAAATTCAATATAAGAATAATAAAAATTGATACAGTCAAGGCATTAATTGTCTTAACAACGATCATATTTCTCTCAGATCTGGCACTTATCCCATGATATATTGCCTGTTTAAAAACCACATATCCTCCGACTACAAGTTTAAAAACAAAAATTACAAGATCCCTCGAGTTAAATACAGATAAAACTTCCTGTATAAACTGATATGGTAATATCCCATATAAAAAATTTGAACACACGATACCGGCTAATATCGCAGACAGGCAAAAGAAAAATCCCATTATCGGGAATGTAATTATCCCCGCAAGAATTCTCATTCCACCCAGGTACTGAATAGGATCTATCCCCATAATTTCAAGTGCTCTGACCTCTCCACCGATCTTCATCTGTGAAATTACTATCGTCACATAGATTGTCGATCTGACAGCAACAACAATCGACGTCAAAAGTGGGGCTATCTCTCTTATGATAAAAACAGAAAATATTCCACCGTAAACATTCTCCACATCAAAATATAATTTATCAAAAGGAAATAAAAGCATAAAAATGGCACCGGTGAGCCCACCAACAATAAATATTATAGGAAGGCTCAGAACTCCGGAGTGGTAGACCTCTTTATAAAAAATCGATCTAAATAGTTTTTTATTAAATATAAAATGGTTCAAAGTAACGTACGAATTGGAAGGGAACTTGATAAAATAATCAAATACCATAAATACAAAGGAGATAACCCTACGTCCGATATGCTGCGCAACCTTATTCATAACATCTATCATATCTAAGCCTTTGTCCCTGCGGTGTACGCAAGCATTATTATAAGTAGTATTAAACTGGTAACCCCGACAGCTCCGAGCAGCACATCAAGCCCGGATGAATAAGCAAGAAGGGAGATCGTATATGTCATAATAAAAGATGTTATTTTATAAACTACAAAGAGAGCCGCAATAACAGCCGGAAACAATAAGATATAAAAACTATGATTACCGATACATCTCCGTCTCCACGAGAATGATATTAAGAATAATAATGAATATACAAGGAAAAAAATCCGTGCTATTTTCTCTCCGATAGCAGCCCTTATAAAACTCTGATTAAATCCGATTACATTCGAACTTTTAATTTTATTTGACTTAATACTGTTGATATCAAGAAGTCTCAACAAGGGCGTATATACAGCCTTTTCATAATCGTATTCAAAATTATAAAGTGTGCTAATATTTTCCTTTATCCTGACTGTCTGATCCAATTTACACGCGGACAAACCGCTATCAGCAGCAGAATTAAAAAGTTTTCCCAACGATATCAAGTCGCCATCGCTTATTGCTGTATTCAATGAGAACTTCCCGTTCCTCACAGTATAACACTTTTCCAAGAGTGCAATCTCATTCTCCATACAGATATTCTTGAGTCTTGCATATAAAGAACTATCGAGATAATATAGAACAGGAAAAAATTCCGTATTTTTATCTTCTAATGAGAAAATATACGAAGACAACAAATTTCCATTCTTTAACACACCATACCGTATATAAAAAGCATCACCGGGTCTATATCTGTCGTCTATCTGATAAACTATCGTATCAAAGAAATAAAAATCATATTTCATCGTATCAATGTTGATAATGCGCTTCAAATTGCCTATGTTTATCAAGGTTGCAGTGTCGTTAAAGAAAAGGATATCATCTTTACCCGGAAAAAACTTTGCCTTCTCTATGCTGTTTATATCAATACCGGTTTTATAAAGTTCGGAAAGTGAGAGATCCTTCCCTTTTGATGCTTCCCTTATATTTTTATTCTCGTTAATAATCTTCCGGTAAACAAAGTATGCTTCAAGATATTTCTTCTTTTTAAAGAACTCTGAGGCATCAAAAGAATCTTTGTATAGAGTCCTTATTTTTGAGAGTTCCATAGTCAAATATTTATGTTTTTGCTTATCGGTAAGGAGAGAATTTCGGTAATTATAAATTGTTTTTATATTATCTATCTGAGTTAGTGCTCTCTGCCTGTTAGTATCATATGCGGCTGCAACCTGTTCATAATAATACCAGGCAGATATATATTCCTCTTTTTCATACAGATAGTCTGCTATATCAATATAATATTTTAAATTATCAGGTATAAGGATCGTCCCTTTATTTTTATCAGATTCACTCAAAACTTTAATCCTGAGCGATCTCATTCTCTCCTTAACAAAATTGGATGGCTTGGCAACACGCTGATAATTCTCGTATACCTGTAGAGCATCCTTCCATCTGCTCTCCTTATAGTATTTATCTCCGAGATCAAGAAGTTCTTTTGATAATCTGCTCTCGTTTCCTATCTTAGTTATATTAGCATCAAGCATAGGAACAAAAACCTCAACAGAGAGCGCATACAAAACAGCACATAAAACAACAAGATTTATTCCGGCTGATATTATAGAATAAAACATCACCTGTTTACCGTTAGATCCGATAGTGTCCTCTCTCTTTATGATAAAAGAATAGGTAAAAACCACAAAGATCCACATAATAAGAATCAAATTCTTAAGAAAAAGGAGGGCGGCATTATTAAAAATAAAAGCGGTTAAGAAATTATAACTAATGATCCTATTTCTGAATGCAAACCCTGAATATATCATAAGACATAAAAATATTACGACAGAGAGGCCTATAAACGAAAGATAGGTTTTTTTGTTTATTTGAGAATTAAATTCTTTATCAGACATCCTTATCACCAAACCTATAATTTAAATAAACAGACTTAAAGTCATATATTCTTATCGGATTCAACCTTCATAAATAAGAATTTTACAACATTAACCAGTAAAGAAACAAAAAATATTATTCCCGATACAAATAAAGTCCTGAAAACATAATATTTGGATGGTACAACATAATTTATCAGCACATTGATAAATGAATAAAATGCATCAAAATATATAAAAAATAGAACAAGTACTATAGTATCAGCACATACAGATATAACTTTGTAATCCGCTATGAATATAAATCCAAACATAGTAAATAAAAAATAGCACATCGATATCCAGAATATAAGTTTATAAAGATTGTTATCATGTGCGAAGAAAATTCCCATTATCACAAAATTATGCCTAATAATCCCCTTAAGATATGAAGCATCTGATGTATTTATATTTAAAAAACCAATTTTTTTAAAGACATAATCTCTCCCGGCTTCCGGATGAATGGTAACTCCGCCCTCATTAAAATCAACTTTAACATTATCATAGTGATCAATGCGTGCATCTTCATAAATAAGGAGATCATTAAGATCAAATCGATTAACTTTACCGATAAAAATTTTTACGTTCTTGTAAAAACCGGTACTGCTAAAAATCTTCAAGATATCAGCTCTTGAACGAAGGGCTACATTATCAAGATAATAAATGCCATCTTTATTCGATTTTACGTAGGAGTATTTGATTATTTCCATATCCTTACTCGAAAGACGCTTAACGATGTCATTAAAGTCCTTTTCATTCAACTTCAAAGGGATCTCGTGCTTAAAATCAATAAAAGATCTCTCCGGTAGAAATAACCTAGCATCATGAGCCATTATAGATTTATCAATCTTTAGATCCGGCTTTAAATAATAATTAACCATGAAAAGAACCGCTGTAGTAAAAACAACTGGTAACACAGGTTTAATCAGAAATAATTTACTCTTTTTATCAGTTATTACAACAGAATAGAAAAACAGAGAAATTATAAGTGAATTAACCACAGAGAAGCAAAAAGAATAAAAAAGCAGATCCCTGTCAGCAACAGCAAGCAGGCTGTTTTTGACAGGGGTCAAAGGAAGTATGTTGAATGCTATAATTGAAGTAAATATAACAATAAATATCACAACAAATAACAAGACAAACTTAAGGAACGATCTGAAATACAACATCATAAGTTATTTACTGTTTATTCTAAATTTCTTAACAATATCAACAAATTTTGTAGAAACAGTTTTAGCATCAGCTTCTCTCAACGAAACCATCTTTCTTATAATGCTCTGCAGATTTTCCTGCATAAATGGGATCACCTTGCCCTCAACATCCTTATCGAAGAGGAAATAAAGAACACTCAAATCCCCCTTACCCGGGAACGAAACAGTAAACGAATCATAACAGTCATACGGGATATTTGGAATTAATATTCTGAACTTGTTATCTTTAGTCAAGAAAGATTCACATTCTTTAAACCTGTACGGCATATATCCTGTAGTACTCTGAGATCTGTTTGTTGGTTCAATGTGGGACTCTGTAAAAGTCGCCGGTTCAAGCATACAGTACATTTTTTTGCCCTGTGCCTGGAATTTTACACCGGAACCTATATTCATTATAGATTTTACCCCGCTGTAAGAGATCATTTCTATACATATAGGATCATTTTGAG
>JBFZEO010000145.1:0-11764 GCA_041306845.1 Spirochaetota bacterium | reverse complement strand
TTCCGATCTGATGATTAGTACTGTGTCTCCCGATTTTACGGAGTCGTCATCGTTGAATGGAAGTTTTACTGTTGTTCCCGATACCGGAGCTTTTATGAGAACTCCGCCTTTTGATTCCTTTTTATCGGAAACGGTAACGCTTGAATCTCCGTCTGAGATCATGATAGTTCCCTCATCTCTTACTTTGACCTTGTAGTCTTTACCATCAACGTTAACCACATATGTGGTGCCGAGTTTTTTGCCGGACGGTGAGTGGTTTGAAGTCTCATCTTTTTTACTTTCAAACTTCACCGGCCCATTCCCCCTGCTCTCAAAGAATTTGAGCGCAACCTGCGGGAACATAGCATAAGTCAATATATCCTCGATCGGTATCTCTTTCTGCCCGAGTTTGTTTTTTAGTTCTTCTGTTATTTTGCTGAATTCCGGTTGAATAAGATCCGCCGGTCTGACAGTGATTCTTTCTTTTAAATTTAATTCCGAGAGTGCCCTTTTTAACAATGTTTCTTCAGGAGCTGCCGGTGTCCTGCCGTAGTTGCCGGCTACCAGATTTTTTGATTCTTCGGTGAGTCGTGTATATCTGCCGAAAAGCACATTAAAAACAGCCTGAGTTCCAACGATCTGTGAAGTCGGAGTTACTAACGGAGGATATCCGAAGTCCTTCTGAACAGCAGAAATTTCCTGCAGAACAGAGTCGATCTCACCGAGTGCGTTTTGTTCCTTCAGTTGACTCTCAAGATTGCTTAACATACCGCCCGGCACCTGAGCGAGGAGGATTCTTGTGTCAACTCCGGTAAAAGTCGATTCGAACTGGAAATATTTCTTTCGTACTTCTTTGAAGTAGTCCGAGATATCAGCAAGAAGCGCCGTGTCGAGTCCAGTATCAAAATCTGTATTTTTTAGCATCTCAACCATCGTCTCGGTAGGGGAGTGGCTTGTTCCCATCGACAGTGACGAGATCGCAGTGTCGATGATGTCCGCACCTGCCTCTATCGCTTTGAGGAGAGTTGCTACGGAGAGTCCTGTGGTGGAATGTGAATGTATTGCCAATGGAAGATCAACTTTTTCTTTTATACCTTTTACGAGTTCATAAGCAGTGAACGGTTTTAAAAGTCCCGACATATCTTTTATACATATCGAATCAGCGCCCATCTCTTTTAATTTGACAGCCATATCGATATATGTCTGATTAGTATGGACGGGAGTCACCGCATAACTTATCGCGCCCTGAGCATGTTTACCGGCTTTTTTAACAGCCTTGATGGAACATTCTATGTTTCTGATGTCGTTCAGTGCATCAAAGATTCTAAAAATATCAACACCATTCTTAGCTGCCGTCTCAACGAACTTTTCGACAACATCGTCAGCGTAGTGTCTATACCCGAGCAGATTCTGTCCGCGAAGGAGCATCTGAAGTTTTGTATCGGGGATAGCTTTTTTTAGGAGTCTTATCCTCTCCCACGGGTCCTCGTTAAGAAATCTGATGCACGAGTCAAATGTCGCGCCGCCCCATACCTCAAGCGACCAGTAGCCCGCTTTATTTAATTTGTCAGCTACACCGAGCATATCACCGGTTAGCATCCTTGTTGCGAGGAGGGATTGATGGGCATCCCTCAACGCCAGATCTGTAATAAAAATTTTTCGTTTCATTTGTCCCTCCCCTATTCCTTGTGTTTTTTAACGGCAGCGCTTATCGCTGCTATTGTTTCCGGTTTGATATTGCCGGATTTGTTGTTTCTTGGAGCTGCTGGCTGCGCCGAATCGTTAATCTCCGCCTCTAATTTTAATGACTTGATTATTTTAGCTGTCATATTTACTGCAAAAATCAGGATCATTAAAAAGGTGAATACAATAATCATTCCTGTAACCATTATACCGAGAGATGTCATTAACATTTCTGTAACGCTGTTTTCCATAGTACCTCCAATTAATCTATAGTAAATTTATATCACCGGAAACAACCTTGATTGTTTCTTCACCAGTATCAAGATGAAGAAAACCATCATCGTCTATTCCCGCAATGACCCCATTCACGGCCGCACCTCCTGCTGCCTGTAAATACTCAGCTTTTCTGCCGATGACAGCAGAATCCTTTAACCACTCCTCGCGGAGTTTATCTATATTGTTTTCGAGAAGATCGATATCGTCAGAGAGTTTTTTTATGAATTTCAGAGTGAAATTATCGATATTAATCTCTTTGTTTGTGATCGATTTTATCGATGCTGCGTTCAAGCTCTGGGCGGATATCTCTTCGCTGGACGGATTTATGTTTATGCCGATCCCGGTGATTATTTTTGTCATCTTACCGCCATTCCACACAGCCTCAGCGAGTACGCCGGCGAGCTTGCCACTTTTGTGGTAAATGTCGTTCGGCCACTTGATGTAAACGTCATCGAGTCCCATTTGCCTGAGAATGCGGACCAGCACCACCGAGAAATAAGCGACAATCCAGACTGTGTTTACATACTCTTTGACCGGAAAATATAGAGCAGAGAGTGCAATGTTTTTACCGGCAAAATTGTGCCATTTACGGCCGCTGAGTCGTCCCCGTCCTGCAGTCTGGTTGAATGTATAGGCGATTGTATTTTTAGAAAAACCTTCTGATTTTAAATAACTGTTTGTTGAATCGGTAGTTTGGAGGTAGACAACATCAAATGCGCTGAATTGACTCATTTACTGGTACCGCCGGAAACCAGCTCTTTTATGATGAGTGATAATTTTGCGGCAGCCTTGCCTCTGTGTGAGATGGAATTTTTCTCGTCCCCGGTCAGCTGTGCCATGGTTCTGCCGAACATCGGTACAAAAAATATCGGGTCGTATCCGAATCCGTTAGTTCCCGCCGGAGTCTCCGTTATATAACCGCTTATCTCTTCCTGTACGACATAGATATTGTTCGGGTTCATATATAGAGTCAGAGCGCATACAAACGAAGCGTCCCTTTCATCGGAATCTTTTAATTCACCGAGGAGAAGTTCGTAACGGTCTTTATCTGTTAGACCATCTCCGCCGTATCTCGCACTGTGAATTCCTGGTCTGCCGCCGAGTGATGCGACAGAGAGTCCCGAGTCATCGGCTATGACGGGAAGTCCGGTTTTCTTATATACAGCTTCGCATTTTATGATGCTGTTTTCTATGAATGTTTTACCGTCCTCTACGATATCGCCGCTGAATCCTATCTCATTCAAATCAGACAAAACGACTTGATCTCCGAGTGCTTTTTTTAGTTCTTTTGTTTTATGTGAATTTCTTGTGCAGAAAACTAATTGAATCATAAATTGTCCTGAGTAAATTAATCACGATTAGAATAAACTTTTTTTTGTGAAATTTCAAACAAAAAAACATCGAAAATATAAATAAAGCACTTTTTTACTTGATAAAATTGATTTTTTTATTAAAATGGAAAGTATATGATTGTATAAGGATGAATTTTATGAATATAAACGCAAAAGCAACTGAGATCGTAGCCGGTGTTATCGTAAAGGATAAAAAAGTTCTTGTTGCCCTGCGCGGTGCCGGGATGACTAATGCCGGCAAGTGGGAATTCCCAGGCGGAAAACTGAATCCGGACGAGAAATATGAAGATGCACTTGTCAGAGAGTTAAAAGAGGAACTCGATGTCGCTGCGGTTTGTCTTGAGGAGGCAGGCGGAGTTGAGGTTGATGTTAATGAGGGCGAGGTTCTTATCATTATGTTTATATTTGCAGATGCCGATATCTCATCTGTTAAACTGAAAGAACACTCATCTTTTAAAATGGTCAACATGACTGAGTTAAAGACTCTCGATATGACAGAGCCGGACAAGGTTTTTATTAAAAATTTTGAGTCTTTCTTAAAGAACAAGATCGATTAGTTTTTAAACTCCGGCATTTCCATATAAACAGCGTTTTTCTCTTCCATATACATACTCATTTTTTGTTCGAGTGTGAATGTGTCTCCCCCGCTGTCGAGCCCGGGGCATCTTTTTTTCTCATGCACCCAGTCCTCTTCCGACTGCCCCAGTCCGGGCCAGAATGGGAATGTTCTGCACTGCACCGGGCGGTCTTTGTAGACGATACATCCGTTACTTCCCCAGAATATGCAGTCATAGTTCGATTTTTCTTTTAATCCTATGTAAATTTTATCATCTCTGTAAACTTCACGACAGCATTTTTCTATAAACACTTTCAGTTCCATATTAAGGTTGTTCAGGAGACCGTTCACATCTTTTTCTGTGAGCATGACTATTCCGGGTTCTTTGCGACAGCATCTGGAGCACCTTTTACATTCAAAAGTGTGGCGGCTGAATACGAACTCTGCCCGGCTGTCATCTATGGTTTGCTTGTTGTATGTTGACATTGATTAAACTCTCGATGTTTAGTTATGGATACTTCATTAAAAATCTAAAGCAGGTTTTTAAAAGTATGTTTATGATAAAAAAAGAGTCAATTGCTTGACTCTTCGTGGGGAGAAAGGGATTCGAACCCCTGTAGACAACGTCAACAGATTTACAGTCTGTCGCCTTTAACCACTCGGCCATCTCCCCGTATAAAAAAATAGCTGGCTATGGGAATTGAACCCGCAACCTGCTGATTACAAGTCAGCTGCTCTGCCAATTGAGCTAAGCCAGCATTATTAACGTGTTAATCATATACAATATTGGCGTGCGTTTGTCAAATGATTTTTTTAGAAATTTATAAACTGTTTGATCTGATACTTGGCAGAGAGCTTCTCAACGAGCGATTTTACCTTCTCAGCATCAGGCGCTCTGTAAGTTGTAGGGATCACGATACTAAATCCAGTTTTATTCTCAACGAAGATAGGCGTAAAAATTCCTGATTTTAAAACTCTCTCAACGTCTTTTGCAGCGGGAATGTATTTGTTGTTTACATCTTTAGAAACCTCGCCGATATCACCGAGCGAGTTCTTAGTATTTGCGTCCTCTGAGTATTTCTTAAAAATTGAGGTAAACGGCTCTTTTGCATCAGCGATAGAGTAAACGATCTGAGTTGACTTGTCTTTTTTTTTCTGAATGTCAGTTTTGCTTAGTTTGGAAGTGTCAAAGTAAACGTGAGAACATCTATAAGAGGAAATCAGCCCTTTATATGCAAGATATTTTGTTTTTAATAGATAGTAAGTCCCTTTCATAAGCAGATCGTTCATGTCAAGGTACGGATCACTGTTATCGAAGTACGCCTGAACTTTATCAGCGTCGTTTATGTCGATCCCGAGTTTATAAAAATAATACTCGGCAAAGTAGATTACCTCTTTGCTCGATACTGATATATTTTCATCAGAGCAGGCGTTTGTAAAAAGCATATCCATAGCGATCGCCTTTACCATTCTGTCAAGCATCTCAGGTGTCCACTGAGTGACAGATGAATAACCGGCGATATAAGTTTTGAATTCCCCGGCAGTCAGATTCATCTTGCCGACAGTTAAGATTACTTTGTCATCGGGGATATCTCCGAGCTTCTCCCCGTTTATAAAGAAAGTTGAAATAAGCAAAAACATGATAATTAATCTTTTCATAAAATTTGACCCCGTATTTAAGTGTGATTAGGAATAATACTAAAAGAAAAATCAAATGTCAATTTATATGGATTGTTGAGATTTTTTGGAGATGCCGATATCCGGCGGCGGACTTCCTGGGGAAGGTTTGTAG
This sequence comes from Spirochaetota bacterium, assembly GCA_041306845.1. Classification (GTDB taxonomy): domain Bacteria; phylum Spirochaetota; class GWE2-31-10; order GWE2-31-10; family GWE2-31-10; genus JBFZEO01. The sequence continues at coordinate 6,126 of JBFZEO010000145.1, read as the reverse complement.
TAGATTGAGTTTTTCAGTTGTTTGAATGGGTGTTTTATCCCGACAAGTGACTCTGAAAGTCCGACTATCAGTAGACCGTTTGGTTTTATATAGTTAAAAATACTATTTATGATATGTTCTTTTTTTGGTTCATCAAAGTAAATCAGAACATTCCTCAAAAAAACAACATCAAACATCTTGCGGAAAGGGTAGTGGGCCAGCAGATTAAGCTTGCAGAATGTGACGAATTTTTTTAGATCGTTAGTTACTTCACAGGTATCTCCACTGGTCTTAAAATACTTTTTCATATAGTTTTGCGGTATATGATTTAATATTTTATCCGATTTATATTGTCCCATTTGTGCGATTTTTAGGACACGGTCCGATATATCGGTGGCGAGGATTTTTATATCATACAGGTTTATGTTTTTGAGAGTTTCGGAGACTGTGATTGCCATGCTGTAAGCCTCTTCACCGGTAGAACTTGCAGCGCTCCAGAGTCTTATATATTTTTGTTCATCGTGATATTTTGTGAGATAGTTCGACAGGATTTTGAAACTATCCTCCTCGCGGAAGAAGAAACTGAAATTTGTGGTAAGTGCGTTGGTGAACAGAGTAAAAAGTTCTCCGGTTTTATCGTTGAGGAGTGCAGCATAAAAATCCTCATATGTTTTGTAATCCTTATCATTTCCCACATACTTTGCGAGTCTGTTTATGACGAGGTATTTTTTGTACTCTTTTAGAGTTATCCCCGTCTTTTCGTAAAGGAAATTTGCTATGTTTTTAAATGTTGTATCCGATATGTTATCCATAATGCTGCCTTTTTTTATCAGAATAAGAATACGTCAGTTTTTTTATCTAAGCCGTTTGTTGCTGATCCGTTGTGATTATCGAGTTTTATGCCGTTTTGCGATAGGAAGAGGTCGAGTACCTGCCGCTCGTTTATTGTAGTTATTGAGCTGTTGAGAATTTTCGCTGCCGATTTTTTTATAAGAATGGCGTCTTCTCCGGAAAGAGTGTTATCTTTTTCCGTATATCCGGTTCCGGTGGTAAAATATTTATAGCTGCTTTCCAGAAATTTAGATATGTTCTCTATCTCCTGAGTTGTCACGTCAAAGAACATCATCCTGCCGGAAATGTTTTTTATATCGTTGTTTATCTCTTCGATTAATTGCTGAAGGTTATTTATCGTTAGTTTTGTGTTGTTTATTACTAGGTTTATCGCTTCTATCAGTGATGAGTCTGCATTATCTAACTCTGACAGGATATAGGGAAGGCTCCCTTTCTCATTTTTATCAATGAGTTTTTTATCTACAGTAACTATGTGTCCGGCAAGGTTATCAACGGAACTGCTGATCTTTTTGAATATCCCGAAAATTTCTATAGACTGATCCTTCGCTGCCTGAGATGAACTTGTTGTGATCGAGTTTATTAGCGGGATAATTACTCTGAGGTATTCAATTGTTTTTATGAAATTATCGGCCGGAGGTTTGTGAAATTTGTATTTTGTCAGATCGGCTATTATCGCACAAACATAGTCTCTTACTATTGAATTGAACATTTTTATCTGATCCGGAGTGCATTTTATATCCTTGCCGCTCTCAAAGTCCCTTATTTTATCTCCAAACATTTCAAATTTGTTTTTGAATTCAGAATATCTTGTTTTATCGGAATATTCGTCTATCAGAACGAGATCGTGAGATATCGTATCGCAGAGTTTCTTTAGACTCAGGCAGCCGTTTATGAAACATCTGTACTTTTCCATTCCGCCGTTATCTCCATTCCGCTCAAAAAAAGACCTAAAAAGCAGAAAAACCGGCAGCAGGAGCCCAATCAATGCCGCAATGTAAAGAATCTCTGTAAAACCCGTTGATAGAGCAGCCAAGATCAATGCGAGAATTGTTAGCGTTAGTAAGGTAAATATGAGTTTTTGTGTTTTCATACTACAATGATAATTCAAAAAAAATAAAATTCAATGCTGATTTAATTAAAAAAAATAAACACTTTTTTAATCGTTTTTTTTTACTATTATCCGGAAGGCTATTGATTTTATATTTCTAATAAATCATAATTAGTTCAAGTTTCGCCCATGAGGTTGACAATGAAAAATAAAGAAGAAATTAAAGAATTGCTGCTTGCGCTCTCCGATAAAATGAATAAATTTGAAAAAGGGGATCTTTTTTCCTTGAGTGAGATCAAAGACGGATTTGATCTTCTCATGGGCGGGATCGGTAAATTTATGCCGAAAGGTTATGAGGAGCAGATGGGGCTGGTGTCCGATTTCTTTTCCGTTGAGATAAATGTCAACAAAACGGATGAGTATTTTGCGATTGCAACTATCTGTCTTAAGTGTTTCAGCGAGATTATTGAGAATGGTAAAAAGAGCGATGATGAATTCGTAAAATCCTGTTTTGACGACTTTAAAGAAAAAATAACCGGCTACATAAACAAAAATATTCTTGATGTGAAAAAGGATTTTTATCCCGCTGACTACTTTGCCAACCTTGTTGATGATAAGGAGATGCTTTCTAAATTTTGCGATGAGATAAAAGAGCACCTTGATGAGTCTCAGATAACTCTTGTAGATCTGGAGTACGATAGTACAAATCAGGAGAATATAAATAAGGTTTTTAGAGCGTTCCACACTGCGAAAAGCTCATCGGCATTCCTCGGCGTAAAAAACATAGAGGAGATTGCTCATAAAATGGAAGATCTGCTGATGCTTGTCCGTGACGGCAAACTTCAGATAACTAAGGATTTGATTGACGTTGTTTTCTATGGGATAAATTTTATCAGACAGCTCTCTTCTATAATAGAGAGTGAAAATTATGAGCCGAAGAGAATCATAGAGTGCTTTAATCAGATTGATATTTACAAATACATAGCTGTTATTTCTGAAATTCTTGCTAAATATGCAACAAAGAAGATCGGGGAGATACTTCTTGATGAGGGAAAACTCGACAAACAGCTTGTTGATGAGATCCTTGTTAAGCAGAAAGATACGGATAAAAAATTCGGTGAGATTGCGATAGAAGAGAAATATATATCTGAGGACGATCTTTTGTCTGCTGTAAAAAAACAGACTCAGAAGGCAAAGTCGTCGGTTTTTGTAAAAGTTTCAAACAGCAAGTTGAATGAGCTGGTGGACCTTGTCGGTGAGCTTGTTATAACTCAGTCCATGGTTAAGCAGAGTTCGGGCGGTCAGAGAGTGTCGGGTGAGAATGGAGCTGCTGTTGATTGTACATTTAATGACTCGGCTTATGTACAACTGGAGAAAATAACAACGAGTATAAAGAATATAGTTCTTTCCATGGGAATGGTGCCGGTGTCGGAGATATTTAACAAACTTAGAGTTGTCGTGCGAAATGCTGCAAATGACCTTGGCAAAATGATAAACCTTGAGATCGATGGGGAAAATGCTGAGTTGGACAGGAATGTTATCGAGAATATTTATGATCCGCTTGTTCATATCGTAAGAAATTCTGTGGATCACGGTATCGAGGATGGCGATGAGAGACAGTCTGCCGGTAAGAATAAAATAGGAAAGATAAAGATAGAGGCTCTCCATAAAGGTAACAATATAGAAATTCAGATAACAGATGATGGGCGGGGGATCGATAAAGAAGCTGTTATAAGAAAGGCAATTGAGAGAGGTTTGATAGATCGTGATAAGAGTTCCGATCTTGATGATAAGGATATTTATAGTTTTATATTTTTGCCGGGTTTTAGTACGGCTAAGAAGGTTACTGAGCTCTCCGGTCGGGGAGTCGGACTCGATGTTGTAAAAAAGAATATTGAGCAGATTCACGGTAAAGTTGAGATCAAGTCCGTTAAGGGGCAATATTCTCAATTCATAATAAAACTTCCTCTGACACTTGCTATCATAGACGGGTTTGTGACAGTAGTAAGCGGCGTAAAATACATATTCCCATTTAACCTCATAGAGGAGATAATTATCCCGGATGATAAGAAAATAAGCCGGCTTGACAACGGGCAGCTCATGCTTTATCTGCGTAACAACTATATACCTGTGATATTCGCGGGAGAGATACTCAAAGAGGAGAATTTTAACAGGGATCTTGATAAAATATTGATTATAATTATTAATTATCAGAACAGACTCTATGGTATCGCGGTTGACTCCATTGCCGGAAAACAGGAGATTGTTATTAAAAATTTAAATCAGGCTCTTAATGAACTGAAGGTTTTTTCCGGAGGAACTATATTTGGAGACGGGACTATAGGTTTTGTTGTTGATATCGAGGAGTTTATGGATAATGCACGTAGAACGTTAAAATAAATATGGCTGTGTCTGAAATTTATGCAGCCGAAGGAGTTTGCTATGTCTTTTATGGTTGTTGATGATTCTTCAGTGGGGAGAGATGTTATAAAAAAAGCGTTGAATCTCTACGGTTATAATGATGTGGTTGAGGCTAAAGATGGTGTTGATGCTCTGGAGAAACTTAAAGGTCTTGCCGGGGTTAATCTGTTTATCCTCGATATCAACATGCCGAGGATGGATGGTTTGACTCTGCTGGAAGAGATAAAAAAAATTCAGAAGGATACTCCTGTTATAATGCTGACTACTGAGTCTGATAAGGCTAAGATGGTAAGGGCGAAAGAGCTTGGTGCGACCGGATGGATAATCAAGCCGTTTGATGCGGAGAAACTTGTAAAGGTTATAAAAATGGTTGTGCAGTAGTTTTATAAGAGCTGCGCTCTTATATATCTGCTTCATTGCCGGTTGTCTTAACAAAAGCTACCAAACTCACTTTTTCCTTTACGGAAAGAGGGAGTTTTACATAGCTTTTAGGTCGCACACCCGAGCAACAAAGCGAAGCGGCGTGACCAGGGTTTGACGCGCCGGCAATATATGGGGGTAAAATTGGGAATAGGGGAAAAGGTTTTTCTAATTGTAAATTTTAACCATAAAATAAATATTTACATCCAATTAAGGTCAATCTGCACTTAACTTCAATCCTGTTTGACTAAAAAACTTAAATAATCTATAATGCACGGACAATAACTGCTAAAATTATATAAATTTGAGGTGATAAATTGGATTATAGAGAGTTAAGAAATAAATATATCAGTTTCTTTGAGTCAAAAGGACACAAACATATAAAGTCAGCATCTCTCATTCCTGAGAACGATCCAACTGTGCTTTTTACTACTGCCGGAATGCACCCGCTCGTGCCGTATCTCACCGGCGAGACTCACCCTGAAGGTAAACGTCTTGTCAACTATCAGAAGTGTATCCGTACAGGTGATATCGAGGACGTTGGCGACTCGTCACATCTTACGTTCTTTGAGATGCTCGGCAACTGGTCGCTCGGTGATTATTTTAAGAAAGAAGCTATCTCCTGGTCGTTTGAGTTTTTGACATCGGTACTCGGTTTTAAGATCGACCAGCTGCACATAACAGTTTTTGAAGGTGACGAGGATGCTCCGAGAGACGACGAGTCTGCCGGCATCTGGAAATCTCTTGGTATCAAGGAGAATCACATTCACTACAAACCCAAAGAGGACAACTGGTGGGGACCTGCCGGGATAACAGGACCGTGCGGACCGGACACCGAGATGTTCATAGATACCGGTAAGAGCGCATGTTCTGACAAATGCGGCCCCGGCTGCCGATGCGGTAAATATATCGAAATATGGAACGATGTTTTTATGCAGTACAACAAAAAAGAGGACGGTAAGTTCGAACTACTCAAGCAAAAAAACGTTGATACCGGCATGGGGATCGAGAGAACCGTTGCGATGTTAAACGGCAAGAAAACAGTATACGAAACAGAGAGCTTTACTCCAATCATAGCAGAGATAGAGAGGTTATCCGGTAAGAAATACGGATCATCGGACGACATCACTATGGCAATAAGGGTTATCGCAGATCACACGAGAACTTCAACATTCATAATCGGAGACGAGAGAGGCATAGCTCCGTCAAACGTCGGCGCAGGCTATGTACTGAGACGTCTCATCCGACGTGCTGTGAGAATGGGAATAAAACTCGAAATTAAGAGCCCGTTCCTGCCGAAAATAGCAGCGGTTGTCATCGATCTGATGAAAGAATTTTATCCTGAACTTGAAATCAACAAGGCAAGAATTTTTGATGAACTCGAAAAAGAGGAGATCAAATTTGAA
>JBFZEO010000144.1:0-2704 GCA_041306845.1 Spirochaetota bacterium | reverse complement strand
AAAAGAAGTTACTCATCATCTTTAAATCTACCGTACATCTGAATTCTATTCAGTCCAAGAAATTTTGCCGTCCGCGATTTATTGCCGTCAAATTTTGCGAGTGTCTTCTTTATAATATGTTTATTTAATTCTTCAAGATCGAACGGAGTGTCGGGTATCTCAAAGTTAAGCAGATCTACATGAGCTTTTACGCTTTTTACCATATGGGAATATTTCAAATCCTGATTTTCCATCATCGACAAAAGATTCTCCAGCGAGATGTGCTCATTCTCCGTAAAAATAATGACTTTAGTTATGAGATTTTTCAGTTCCCTCACATTCCCCGGGAAACTATAGTTATATAAATATTTTAACACAGAAACGTCGATTGTTTTTATCTGCCTTTTAAACTCGCCGCACAGATTGGATATGAAAAAAAATGTCAACGGAATAATCTCTTCCTTTCGTTCTCTAAGCGGCGGAATTGCAATCTCGCAGAGATTAATTCTATAGTACAAATCCTCTCTGAATTCCTTTCTTACCACAGACTCTTTGATGTTCTTGTTGCTGGCGAATATAAACCTTGTATTTACAATCTCTTTCTTGTTCCCGCCAATCCTGTAATATTCCCGCTCCTGCAGCACTCTAAGAAATTTTGACTGCAGATCGGGAGATATCTCCGTTATCTCATCAAGAAACAGGGAACCGTTTGTAGATTCGGAGATCATCCCTTTTTTACCGGTTGTCAGAGCGCCTGTGAATGAACCTTTTTCGTAACCAAACAACTCGGCCTCAAAAAGCTCTCGCGAAAAGTTTGAACAATTAATCGCATTAAACGGACCGGAAATCCTTGAATTTTCATAATGTATAAACTTAGCCATTATCTCCTTACCGGTTCCTGTCTCACCGGTGATAAGCACAGGGATCTGCTGGTACTCAAGAATTTTACGAAGTTTATTGTAGAGAGTGAACATTTTTTCAGAATAGATACCGACGAGTTTTAAACTGCTGCTCACCGTTTCATAATTTTTAGGAGCTGCGTAATCGCTTATTTTAAAAACCGAATCATCGTTAAGCGAAAGAATATCGGTCGGCAAAGAATTCTCATTCTCACTAAAAATCAACTTATCAATCTTTCTAATTGTCTCTGCAAGTTTTGAAATGTTAACCGGTTTTGTAAAAAAATCCTCGATACCGAGATCCATAGAATTAATCGACTCGATGATCTCATTCTTACCGGAAATCAGAAGCATTTTAGTTCCCGGCGAAATCTCGCGAGTTAGCCTGGCAAGCTCTATTCCACTGCAAAAAGGCATGTTGACATCACTTATGATAATATCAAAATTTATATTTTTTATCTTAATCAGCGCCTCGCCGCCGTTATACGATGAAGTAACATTTATCACTCCGGACGGGATGTTGAGCTTGCTGACAAAATCCGACAGATAATCGCAACTCTCTTTTTCATCATCTACGATAAGAACTTTCATTTCTGCCTCCTGTATAGTTTTATTTCAAAACAGGCGCCAGGTTCATCACCGGCTATGATATCAACAGAGCCGTTAAAAGATTTGATAATCATGTTTACGATATAGAGTCCGAGACCCATCCCGTCACTCTTGACGTTTGTCGTAAAAAACGGATCAAATATTTTTTCTCTGATATCATCGGCAACCCCAGGTCCGTTATCAGCGATCCGTATCGATATCATGTTATCGGAGTCTATAGTTGTTATGGATATTTTCTTGTACGGGTTCAGTATCGTGTCGAGAATGTTCAATGCGTTCGTAATTATGTTGACGAGTACCTGCTGGAATTCCACTTCGGCTATTTTTATCGGACGAATTTTACTGTCCAGATTTAATTCAAGTGTAATTGAATGATTCTTGAGCTTTTGCCCCATTATTGAGATAACATTCTCAATCGATTTATTGACATTAATCGGCGTTATATCAATCTTATCCTTGGGTTTTATCATTTTTGACATATTTTGAATGATATTATCTATCCGTTCAACATTCTGAGAGATTTTATAAAAGTTCTCAAGCAGATCATCGTGAGATATCTGACAGTTTTCCTTTTCCCAAAAGATAACACTGTCCGCCAGTATCTTTATGGCATTGAGCGGCTGTCTGATCTCATGGGCAATTGCCGAGGATAGAGTACCGAGACTCGATAATCTTTCGGCACGCATAAGCATTTTTTCGTGGAGCTCATTCTCCTTGCGAGTCTCATCGAGTTTGGTCTGCAGAGCAAGTTTATTGGTTATATCCCGCCCGGAAGACTGAAACTCCGTAATCACCCCGTCTTCACTAAAAAGAGCCTTGATTATCCACTCGACTATTTTTATCTCACCCTTGCCGGTAACCATCCTGTTTTGATCGTATCTCACCGGCAAATTCGGCGGATAATAATTGATAGAAAAAACATTAAAATCTATTTTTTCGCCGCCAGGGAAGAAATTATTTATATTAAGTCCGATTATACCGGATTCCTCACCGCCGAAAAAATCACAAAATGCGTTATTGATAAAGGTCAGTGTCCCGTCCGGCAAAAATCTCGCAATTATCTCAGTCTGAGTATCGATAACTGTACGATATTTTAAGTCACTCTCACGCAGTTTCTGTTCTGTCTGGGCAAGCTTTGAGATGTCCGATCCCACCTCGATCACATGCGTTACCACTCCCAGTTCATCTTTAACCGGTATATATTTCAGCAGAATGGT
>JBFZEO010000140.1:0-3829 GCA_041306845.1 Spirochaetota bacterium | reverse complement strand
AAGTCAGGTTGTCAGACCGGATGGGATCGTCGCGGATTGTACGGCAGGTAACGGTTGTGATACCGAGTTCCTGTGCGGACTGTGCGGTTCTGGATTTGTGTACGCATTTGACATTCAACCGGAGGCGATAGAGTCGGCTGACTCAAGACTCAAGACAGCAAAACTCACCAACTACAGACTGATAAACGACTCCCATCATCGCTTCAGAGATTATTATGATGGAAAAATCGATGCCGCAGTTTTTAATCTGGGGTTTCTCCCTGCCGGTGATAAAAGCATAGTTACCGTTGCGGAGACGACTCTCAAGGCGATCGATGCGGTGTGCGATATGCTCGTTCCGGGCGGGATTGCCGCAGTTGCGGGTTATCTCTCTCACTCCGGGGGGCAGGCGGAATGGGATGCGGTGCTTTCACATTCTCAAAAATACGACCAAAAAATGATGAACGTGGTCTATCTCAGAATGAACAATCAGAGAAACTCGCCGCCGGAGTTAATCATCATAGAGAAACGGAAATAATGAGAAAATAATTGATGTTAAGTGTAAAATATGATATTTACTTAGATCAGTAAGGCGGTTTTAAATAATAATATGAGTGATGGTATTGTCGCAATAGTTGTAACGTATAACAGACCGGACGGCCTGTTAAATTGTCTGAAAGCCATAGAGGATCAGACTAAAAAGGTTGATGCTGTTTATATTATAGATAATGCATCATATGGAACGACTGTGCGGGTGCTGCGCGATTATTGTTACATTAAGACTCTTCCGGATATCAATAAACAAGAAAGACAGACTGACAGTACAGTTTACAATGGTATAAAGATCCATTACCTCCGGCTGCCTGAGAATGTCGGTGAGTCCGGCGGTCTAAGTGAAGGACTGAAGTTCGCCCAAAATAATAGATATAAATGGTACTGGCTACTGACAGACGATTGTCTCCCCGAGGACATAACACTGGAGGAGCTTGCTAAAGAGGCTGCTGATCCGGGAACGGCGTATATTCCGGACAACTTCGATATAAACGAAAAAAGTCTGATAGTTAGAGATAAGGTTGTCACCACCGAAAAATCCGAAAAAATAACTTTTAAAGGTGCTTTGCTCAATAATAAGATTATAGAGACTGCCGGATATCCGGAGATAAGTTTTTATATGTACAGGACGGAGGATGAGTACTCTCTCCGACTGAAGAAACATGGATTTAATATAGTTATGGTTACCAACTCGATAATATACCATCCTAAAGATATATCTTTGAGTCATGAGAAATTAAAGGCGTATTTTCAAAAAAGGATTCTTTACTATAATCTTAGAAATTCTCTCCGTATCAACAGGATTTATCCAGGATATCACTCCTTTGGAGCTAAATTTAAGTATTTTACGATAAGTGTAATATTTTTCTGCTTGTTAAGATGGGATTTATTGTATATAATGCGGAAAGCTGTCAAGGACGAAAAGAAAAATAAAATGTTTAAAAGTAAATATTGATTTGCTTTTGTTACCTTTTTTAACAGGAAAGATGTCGTTATGAAAGATAAAAGATACTCATTTGTGATACCGGCCTACAATGAAGAGAAAAACATTCCGCTTATTTATGATAAAATCAAGGCAATCATGTCCGACAAGAGCGACAACTTTGAGCTTGTTTTTATCAACGACGGCAGTAAGGACGGCACATTATTTGTCCTTGCAGAGCTGGCGAATGCGGATAAAAAGGTTAAATATATAAATTTCAGCAGGAATTTCGGGCATCAGGCGGCGTTGACTGCCGGACTTCAGTACGCAACCGGAGATGCTATTATTACGCTTGACTGCGATCTGCAGGATCCGCCGGAAGTTGTCTCTGAGATGATTGCAAAATGGAACGATGGCTATGATATCGTTTATGCCCGCCGCCGCAATAGAAGCGATAAATTCTTTAAGAAACAAACTGCTATTATGTACTATAAACTTCTCGATAAGTTCAGCGATGTTAAGATCCCGCGGAACGTGGGTGACTTCCGACTGATAGATAAAAAAGTTTCCAATGTTATAAACAGCATGCCTGAGAGGGCGCGATATCTCCGTGGAATGGTTGCCTGGGTCGGATTTAAGCACACTTTTGTTGATTTTGACAGACCGGAGAGAATCCACGGTGAAACAAACTACACTTTGAGTAAGATGCTTAAACTTGCGATGGACGGGCTCTTTAATTTTTCAAATTTACCGCTCCGCCTCGGTCTGATTCTGGGCGTACTTTCCATTCTGACCGGATTAACATTCCTCGGCTACATGATCGGCGATGTGATCGTAAACAAAGTTGTATATCAGCTTTATAAGGTACTTACTGTTGTGCTTTTTATTTTTACCGGATTTTCTTTTGTGATAATGTGGATACTTGGCGAGTATATCGGCAGGATTTACGATGAGATCAAAAAGAGGCCGCTATTTATCATAAGCGGGACAGCAAACATCGATGATTCTGAGAGAAAATGATAAATTCTGACACTAATGGTAAAATGAAAATCCTCATGTTAAATCCCGAGTATCCTCCGTTGGGCGGCGGGCAGGGGAATGCTAACAAGGCGGTTTTTGAAACTCTTGAGTCTGAGTTCCTGGAATCTGTCAGGGTGGACATCGTCACGTCGTCAACTGACATGGCTTATGTGGAAAATCGTCTTATCGGGGATGTTGTTTATCTTGACATTGGTAAAAAAGGTAAGAACAGACAATATCAGAGCATGAAAGACCTCATAACCTACATTTTTAAATCATTCTTGACATCCTATAAATTAATCAAAAAAAACAGGTACGATCTGATCGTTGCATGGTCGGGCATACCGTCCGGTTTTATCGCTTTTCTGCTCAAGTTGAGATTTAATACCTCATATGTGGTGCTTCTCCGCGGTGCCGATGTTCCTTTTTATGATAAACGGTGGGAAAAACTCGATAAATTTGTGTTCAGACATATAAGTCCATTCATATGGAAAAAATCGGCAGGAGTGACTGCGAACTCAGTCGGACTGACTCAGCTCGCACACAAAACCGCAGATAAGCAGGAAATAATTATCATTCCTAACGGAGTTGATACCGATTTTTATAAGCCGACTAAAGATGTTGATGCCGAGAGTCCCATTCGACTTGCAGCAGTTGGGCGTCTCAATAAAATAAAGGGATTTGACATTCTCATAAAGAGTCTTGCCGGGATAAAACAGGAGTTCCATCTGACAATTGCCGGTGATGGACCCGAAGAGGATAACCTGAGAACACTTATAAATCAGTGCGGTTTGAGCGGAAAAATTGAGCTGTGCGGATACAAAAATAAATCTGACCTGGCAGAGATTTATGGAATGTCGGATATTTTCGTTCTTTCGTCGCACAAAGAGGGGATGAGCAACTCGCTGCTTGAGGCGATGGCTGCCGGTTGTGCGGTTGTGTCTTCAGATGTCGGCGGGGCTTCGGAACTTGTTGCGGGGAATGGTGTTGTTGTTCCTGCCGGTGACTGTGTCGCTTTGAGTGAGGCGCTGTCGGTTGTGATGAGTGACAGGGCTGCGTTGCGGAGAATGGGAATTACTTCCCGTGAACTGGCTCTTGCGATGTCATGGAGTGCGGTTACTTCAAAATTTATGAGTTTTTTCAGAGATGCGGCATCCTCAGATAAATAATATGAAATTAGCCTTTTCTCTCAAGAGAGCTTCTGTCAACTTGTGAAACAGTCAAATTGTAAATATTTACCATAGGGGTAGAACTTACAAATCGGCGAAGAGATCCTATTTTATCGTTTTAAAATAATTAATTGTCCTTGAAAGCCCCTCATCCATTCCATATAGAGACTGAACATTAAGACTTGAT
>JBFZEO010000139.1:0-6077 GCA_041306845.1 Spirochaetota bacterium | reverse complement strand
AAAATTGATTAACCCAATGCTGATGTGCTAAGTTATCCTCATTTTATTATTGTGTCCGCATGATGTACAGTTTCCGGATTTATCGAGTCCGGTAATATTTACCATGTAATTGTCTCGTTTTATCAAAGTTTTGCCGCATTTAGCACAAACCGTATTGTTTTTTGATCCTATGTTCCCGCAGTATACATATTTCAGGTATTTCTTTGCATTTTCGGCGAGCGCTATGATCCGGTTGTGATCGGTAGGAGCATTTTTCATCTTGTATGCGGGGTAGTATGCGCTTATGTGGAATGGGATCTCCTGCGATAATCCGGCGATAAATTTACAGATCGATGTGTTCTCTTCAATACTGTCATTCAGCTCCGTTATGACGAGATTTGTAAGTTCGACATGGGCACCGCTTTTGAATGCAAGAGTAATAAAATCGAGAACAGACTGTAATCCGCCACGGCATATATCTTTATAAAAACTGTTATTGAAAGATTTTATGTCGATGTTTAATGCGTCTGTGTACTCCAAAATCTCGGATGCCGGAGCCGGATTTATATAACCGTTTGTTATCAGTACATTTTTTATGCCGCGGGAATGGTTTATTTTCATCGTGTCATATATCCATTCCGCATAGAGGAGCGGCTCGGAGTATGTAAACGCAACCTGCTTGTACTCCGAGTCCGACAGAAAGTCGCAAAAGTCCTCCGGTGTAACTCTACGGAGCTCGCCGACCGGTGTCGTCTGGCTTATCGTGTGGTTCTGGCAGAATGTACACCCGAGTGTGCATCCGTAGAAACCGATACTGTATATAGCGCTTCCCGGGTTAAAATGGTAGAGCGGTTTTTTTTCTATAGGATCAAGAGATGCTGATGATATTATACCGGAGAACTGATTTTCTATTTTACTGCCGAGCCTCATTCTCACCCGGCATCTGCCGACCTGGCCATCGCCGGAAAATAAGCACTTGTTAGGACATAAAAGGCATCTTACCCGACCATCACCCAGTATTTCATAGAGAGCTGCTTTCATATTTTATCCCCCGCTCAAAAATATAGTAGATTTTGTTGCAGATTACACCGTTAATTATACCCGTTATAAATCCAATTATCAAGGCGAGGAGGGCGGGATAAATTAGACTCTTGACCGGGATGAATATTGCGGCTCCGGCTATCTGTCCCAGCGTGTGGGCAACGGCTCCGATCAGGCTTATCGAGATAAAACTCGCGTGTTTTCTTAGCAGGTGGAATAATGGTATTGCTATGGCAAGGAAGATGATGTTGCCGCATATCGCCACGATGACCGGATATCCGAAAAGCGTGCCTCGTAAAAGATGTGATATGATGATCTTGAAAACTGTGATGTATATGATCTCTTTTATGTTGAAAAATGCAAAACCTATGGTTATCGGGATATTTGCTATTCCCAGCTTAAAAAAAGGGACAGGCAGGATGATGAGGCTCTCAACAAGGGAGAGGAAAGCTGAAAGGGCAGCGAAGAACGGGAGGTTTTTATTATTATTCGGTAACTTCATCGATTATAAACTCCATCCCTTTTTTCTTTTTTTCTCTTACATATGCCACCACGTTGTTCGGCAAGCAGGCTATGCTGTTGCGGCTCTCTCCCATTGCTATGCAGTGTTTGTTGTGGCATGGAGATGAGATAAAGCTGAATTTATTGTCTCTGATCCTGATTATTGTCTTGCCTGCCAATCCGTCGATGCTTATCGTCCTGTCGATGTCAAGCGGATATATAAATGTGTCGTGCCCGTTCTCGATGACGAGCTCTTTTTCGTTCTTGTTCCCAATGAGGGTTTTTGCAAAGATAATTGATATGAGTGACAGAATAAAAATAACAATTATAAGATCTGTAAGTGTTAATTTTGTTTTAATATTTATCTCCCCATGTCCCGGTCTGCGGTTGATGACGCCGGGCATGAACATAATCGCCCCGGATTGCTCCATAACAGCTTGTCGTCGAAGTCGCCCGGTAATTTACCAAGTGAACGTTTCCACACATCGGGACTCTCCATGCAGAGATAGATATTGAGATTATCCCCATAGGTATTTAACTTGTTGTAAATTGTTTTATAAATTTCCTGCCGGATCATCTTAAGATATCGGAATTTCTTGTCGGCATTCTCAAAAAACTCGCCAGTCAGAAGGCGGCTATCGGGATAATTAAACTCCATCCTTGTTTTCAGGTCGGGGATGTAGCGGAATGTACCAAGACTTATCCATATGATTTTCTGCGGCATCACGTACCGAAAAATTATTTCTATCAGATTGTTATACTCTTCCCGCCAGTTCTCCATAAAAATTATCGGATCAAAATGGAGGGCAATCATATACCCTTTTTTCTGCAGTTCGCCGGCAGCTTTGAGGCGTTCGATTAAAGGTGTAGAGTTTTTCTCCTCACTTTTAGTGATACACTCAGGATTGACGGAGAACCCGACAACGATGTTGCCGGGATTCTCGCGGGCGAGTATGTTGCCGATGAAATTTGTTTTTGTTTTAAACTCAAATATAAACTTCTTATGTTTGCCGAAAAAATCTATATATTGCTCCGAAAAATCTGTTATCGGATCGTAGACAAGCGAGTCCCCGAGTTCTCCGGTTCCGATCCTGATTTTACAGTCATTTACATTCTCATGAAGCTCGTGTAGATGCTCAAATAACGTGTCTGTGTCCGTGTTGATTATGGTGAAAGGTTGGTTGAGATACGACTGTAGAATGCAGTAGCTGCAGTCTATCGGGCACCCTATGTATTGATTGATGACGTTGTAGTTGCAGCAGATATGACCGTGAGAGCCGGGACATTTCTGCAGGAGTTCCCCCTTGAACGAGGAGAGTAACAGGTTTTGTGAACGCTCTCCGGGATGGATTATCCTGGATGTTTCTTTTATGAGTGTGTTAGTATTTTCCACGTAGATTAAGTTATTCTTGTTTATTTTTCCGAGAATCTTAATTGTGTTGGGATGATCTTTTATTTTTTCCTCGATATACACATTCTTAAAACTGTAAAAATCCCTCATATTTCAAGATCCTTAAAAAGCGTGTCGAGTTTGAATAGATCTTCCCCGGAGCCGCTGTCGATGTTTTTAATTAAAGCGGATAATTTTTCTCTGAGATTGGAGCGGCTGTTAAATTTTATATTCAGCGTGTAATCCTCCTCTTCGAGAGGTTTGCTGTAGTTAATTGAAGTGCCTTTGCATTTTGCGGTTAGTCCGGCGATGTAAGACTCGAGTTTTCCGGCGTATTTTGTTTGGAACGGGAACCTCATTTCTCTGATTATTTCCGTTAATTCCATTCCGTCTGTGCTCTTCGCTCTGATTTCTGCTGCGAGTTTTTCAGCTCCGGTGCCGTATTTTTTTGATATTTCCGAGAGCTCTCTGAGAATGGCGTTTTTTGTGGAGAATGAGAGTTTGTCGTCAATCATCTTGAGGAGCGGATCATAACCGGATAAGAAAGCTGTATGAAAAATATATGCCTCGTTTATAGAAACTTTTTTCTGCGCAACAAGGTGTCGGAGTTCATCGGAAAAATCATTAAATGCGTTGTGTAGAATGAGACCTTTACTGCCAAGTGTCCAGCTCAGTGCGGTAAATATCGGATTAAGTTCCTCTTTGTTATCTGTTTTGCTGATGAAAAACTCGATTAATCTGTGTGATAACAGCGGATTGATTTTTGTTTTATCGATAAATGATGATATGAAAAATATATATCCTTTATCAAAATCAGCATCTATGACAAAAGTATATTCATTCTTGTTGTCATATAAAGTTATATAATCTTCGTTTTCTTTAGATTGCAGTGCAATGTTAAACGGTGTCGTTTCATTTTTTATCAGGTTGTTGGTAATTATAAAATCTGATAATTCTATGAATGTGAGGTTGTTTTTTATAGATGAGCTAAGTTCTATTGCCATGATAACTCCATGGGTCATTTGTAATATTTTTTGTTTAATAAGTAAAGGGTACTTCCCCAAACCTTATTTGATATTTAAGTTTGTAAATTTTTATCTTATGGTCAAAATTTACAATTAGCACAAGGCGGTACCGTATTCTAAAAAAAACAATAAATTTATAAAAAATATTTCCCATTGACGATATTAATAATTATTATTATAGAGTGTTTAAAATCAATATTTTTTCCGGAGGTTTATTTTGAGGACAGATATTATAAAATTAGATGAAAAGTTTGAGATTGAGAGTTATTCAAGTGTCGGAAATTTTGATAAAGCGGTCTCATTTTCCGGGTCTCTTGCGAAACATCCTTATGAGGATGATAAGTTTATATTAATCTCTGATCCTTTAAGTGATCATACCGAGTTTATAGAGTTTTATAAGAAAGATGTTGTCGGTGTCGAAGAGTTGCCTTCTATTTCTTCTGAAAATAACGAAAGTATTACAATGAAGAGGATCTGGATAAGTAACGGAAGTGCTGCCTTGCGAATGCAGCCGTTTATTGTTACTAAAACAAAATTTATGGTGTTCAAAAAGTAGAGTTTTATCCGACATGGAATGGGATGTACCCTTTATACAGCCCATTCTCTTATTGTACCAGAAAGTCTCCAAGATATGCATAGTCCCTCTTTATTTTGTTTATTGCTCTTATTTCGAGTTGTCTTACAGATTCTGAACTCATTCCCATCTGATCGGCAAGTCCTTTTAATGTCGATGTTTTATCGGTGTCGATTGCAAATCTATTTTTCAGTACAAATTTTTCTTTCTCTTTAAGTTTTTCAAGAACTTTTGTTGTCTCTACAATTATCTCTTTTTTTGCATAAATTAGAGATGGATTGTAATTGTTGTCAACTATGGTATTGGCAAGACAACCTCCGTCATCTTGTATCTCAGCGTCAATGGAGGCTATTTTTTCGTTAAACTGGATTAGATTAAGTATCTGTGGTTCAGTTAGTCCTGATCTTGAAGATATTTCATCAATTTTAGGCGTTCTTCCATTCTCCTGAAAAAGTTCGCTTGTTACTTTTCTTATTTTTCTAAGATCATCCTCTTTTCTGTTTGGTAATCTGATTGCTCTTTTTTTTGTTGCAAGTGATCTTATTATGGATTGTTTTATCCACCACGTTGCGTATGTGGCAAATCTTACATTTCTTCTGTAATCGAATTTGGTAACCGCGGTAATTAATCCTATATTGCCCTCTTGTATAAGATCTTCGAGAAGTAAATCTCGACTTAAATAGTATTTTGCTATTTTTATTACAAGTTTTAGATTTGAGTTTACGAGTTTTTCAACGGCTTTTTTGTCGTTTTTCTCAACTCTCATTGCTAAATTTATCTCTTCTTCTTTTGTCAGAAGTTTTTTATCCCGTATTTCTGCAAAATAGTACGAGAGTGTTTTTTGTTTTTCGTTTGTGTTCATGATCAGCTCCTTATCCCCCATTAGCTTAGAGCAATATGCGTGCCAATTGTTATAGCCATTAAAATCGTATAGAGGGGATTTTTTTGGAAAAGTAGTCTATTTTTGCAGACAGTTGTTATTATTAAAAATATAACAAGGAGCTTGATAGGGAAATATAAATTGCGGAGGCTCTTGTAAAAATCAAGTAAACTTGATTACGCCATTATGCGATTATATCGCATAATTAAGAAACCTCTTGCAAAAATTCTATAGAAAAAAGTTTATTTGCAAGAGACTCTGCATAATTCTTTTACAGAGAGTCTGAGTTTGTGTGTGGTTTTTTTAAAATTTATAATTGGTTTAATCGATAGTGCGGTGATGATTTAAAATTAGTTGAATTTTATTTGAATATATGGTTAAACGATATATATGATTTTTAATATAATAGAATATTTTATACGTCTTTTTTCCGGAGATACAGCTTATTTGGCAAAAATGAAAGAATTGAATGGTATATTCAAGAACTTTAAATCCGGTAAAACCAAATACATAACAAAAGACAGGGTGATGACTCAGCAGTTTCTTGTCAAGATGACTGAACTTCACAGACAGACGCTGCCAATCGGAAACTTTTTAACATCCACAATTTTTTCAAAGGATGACAAGAAATCAATGGCATTTATAAGTTCCTATATTGATTCCTTTCTACCTGCCAATATTATTGAG
>JBFZEO010000138.1:0-3669 GCA_041306845.1 Spirochaetota bacterium | reverse complement strand
GATCTGATCCACATATAGTCCAATTGTTTCTGTCTCCATATTTGACTGATCTTTACTCCATATCCCGGATATATCTCTTCGCATTTTCTCACAACTGTATGCACATCGTAGAGAGTGCCATACGCATCAAAAAAACAGCTTTAATCAGACAGAACACATCCTACATTCTAAAGACAAAAACTTACTCATAAAACATTTATCTATCTGTTAATACAGCTATTCCCGGTATGATAATCATGCGAGAACACTACATTTGCAGATAATATAGATGTTTTAAGACTCAATTTACATTCTCCGCAATGGTATTATCATTTATGAATTCGAGCGACTCTATGATCCACTGTCGCTCAGTGATAAATAACCTCCGGTCATGTTCAATGAAAAATTTGTCCCGTTTCTGTTCTTCGCTATTTTCGGGGAGACTTTCCAGGTGTTCATCCATTGCCCTTAAAATATTATCTATCACACTTACCGCACGATCTGCAAAGTTTTTTATCTCCCCCACAGAGCGGCGTTTGTTGAATTTTAATGCGATTTTAAAACCGAAAAAACGGGGATATATTCCCAGAAACGCTTCCTCTTGAAGAGAATCAAAAAGTTGTTTCCCCTTTTCTGTAATTTGATAAGTTGTTTTTTCGGGATAATTTCCATTTTTGATAGTATCCATCAGCTCTATAGCACTCTCTTTTTCCAGCTGTTTGAGGGCATTGTATATAGAAGGCTTTTGAATTTCTGTCCATCTATCGATCTGATTTCTCTCTAAATATTGATAAACATCGTACCCGCTCGCATTTTCGAGTATTTCTAATGAACCTAAAACTACCATTTTTGCTAACTGCATCATTTCTCCTATGTGTGATTAATAATCTCTATTTATCTCACGCTGGCAAGAATAATATTACATTTATCAAGTATCGATTTCACGGCCGGCTCTATATTTCCTCTTACCGATGCAGATGAGATGGAGTCAATGTTAATATCTTTCTTTTTCCATTGATGCGAATCGGCAGTATATATAAGTCCGATTCTGCCATAATCATCTTGATGATTTTGTAAAAATAATCGTGAATCCTTCTGGATTTGACCAGACTCGACTGTTGTCAACATAATCATTGCATCCCATTCTGAATCTTTTAACATCGATAATCTTGTCAGATCCGTCACGAAGATCCTTATTCTCCGTTTCTTTAGCTCTTCGATAGCTTGCCGGACAACTTCATTCTTATAACTGCTTTTTTGAGTCGCAATTACCAATCTTGGCACATCAATGTCGGAATTTATCGTGTAATCCTCGATAACTCCCTGTGTTTTTATCATTTTGTAAGTTAAGGCTCCGCAGATAGGCAAAAGGATAATAGTTAAAAGTGTTATGACTATTATTTTCCATATTTTAATTTTCTTTGACATGATGATTTTCTCCTACAATTATTAAGTATTAAATAATATATAGCATTTATTATCAAATAGTCAAATTTTACCAGTTTAATTTTACTCATTTTTTAATAATAGGCACCTCTAATAACATTCCCATTTGAAAAATGGTATTTTCCTGAAAATCTAATCGTGATGAGTTGCAAGAAAATATTCCATTTTTTCAATAGTCTCATGGCTAACGATGTGTTCTATGCTGCATGCATTTCTTTCTGAATCTGTTTTATCCACACCAAGAGCTGTTATAAAAAAGTCCCTTACAGTCGTGTATTTCTCATAAATGGCAGAGGCTTTTTCCACCCCTTTACTGGTCAAATAAACAGGTCCGTAACTTTCCCTTACTACAAGCCCCATTGCAGTGAGTTTTTCGATAGTCTGCGTTACAGTCGGCTTTTTTACATTTAGTCTTTCGGCTATGTCTGTAACCCTTGCTTCCCCGTTCTCATTGATTAATTCCATGATAATTTTCAGATAATCTTCAGTTACCGGTGTGATTTTCTCTGCCATAATTTCCTCCCGGCTCTACTTTGAGTAATTAATTATAGATTTACCAAATGTAGGAACAATTATTGAACCGTCCTCAAGAATGCAGAAATCAGCTATACAATCAATAAACGGTTTCCCGGATATTAATGTGGTGATTTTACCGTTATCTATCATTAACAATTTATTAAAAAAGTTTGATACGAAAAAAGTTGTTTCTGAAATTTTTACCAGCCCGTCTATATTGCCGATGTTTTTTAAAACGACCTCGATTTTATCAGCAACGGTATCGTATTTGTTGATATTATTATTAGCTCCGATAAAAACATTTTTCCCATCATAAAAAAGTCCGTTTGCTCCATTGAGAATGAAACTCTTTCTCGTAACAATGTCGTCCTTTATCGTAAATATGCAGCTTCCGTTTGTATCTGTGGTTACAATCAAACCCTCTTTTGTAACAATAATATCGTTTAAAAACTTCGCATCCGGAATATCTATGGTTTTCTCAATAACTTTTGTATCAATGTTTACCGCAATAATTTTGGTTATATCGGTAAAATAGAGAGTTCTGTCTTTAATAAAAATCCCTTTCGGAGCATCGATACCAGTAAACCACCGCAATTCAACTATTTTTCCGGTCAAATCAACTTTTGATATAAATCCGTTACCGTCCTTATCTGTCGGGGATCCGTTTATGTTGCTTACGAAAATAAAGTCGGTTGACGGATCAAACACAACACACTCCGGGGTTGACAGAAGTTTTTCTGTTTCCCATTTTACTGATAAAGCCTTTGTTTTACAGTTTGCAGAACATAGAACCCCGATTGCAATGATTACTAATACTAACGATTTTTTGTTTCCCATTTATTCCATCCTTTTATTAATTTCCAAAAATATAGAACGCTTATATATAATAAGTGTTTTCTCTGTTAAATATTCCAAAAATGTTAAATAATTGACATTTTATATCCGCATATTCAACATAGAGCAGTTAAAATATATAGTTTACATTTCTGCAAATCTATATTTTAACTGCGTTATAAATTAAATATTTTAGATTGTCTTTTCAAACCGGATCATGTAGTTAAAACCGAGGTCGGTGTAGTCGGTTTTCTTAAATCCGAATCCGATTATGATAGCTTCAAGCTCTTCTGCTGAAATCCGCATACTCATAGGCGGCCCGAAGTTCATATTCTCTTTCTTGCACTCGATGATGGCAAGTTTACCCGTAGGTTTTAAGAACCTTTTTATGTCAGCAAAAAGAGCCCCATTCCTCTTAAAATTGCTTGAAGAATGGAGAACTGTTGCGATCATGCAGATATCTATCGAGTTATCTTTTACATCAAGCGGTTTTGTTATATCAGCAACATCGGCGGTAATATTTTTTATATCCCGTTCTGCAATCTCCAAATTTAGTGAGTTGATAGAACCTGACAACGCATCAAATGCGAAAACCATCCCTGTTTCCCCGATTATTTCAGCTGCCCGCATGGAGTAATCTCCGGCACCGCAGCCGAGATCAAGGAAGTTATCTCCAGTTTTTAGCCCGAGATTATTAAATACCAGTTCTGGTTCCTGCATATGAAAACTCGATGGCCCCCGTCTTGAACTTGCGTGATGATGCCCGAAAGATTGCTGTCCGTTTTTACAGATATTAATATTTTCCATAATTATTTCCTTTTATAAATAATAGATAAATGAATCGATTTTCATTTTGTCATTTTCAGTCTTATTACCGTCAAATGTCAGATTGAG
>JBFZEO010000137.1:0-4550 GCA_041306845.1 Spirochaetota bacterium | reverse complement strand
GAGCCGGATTTTACTAATATAATTTATGGCAAATTTGCCGATATGTCCGGTTTTGATTCGACTAAAAAGAAGAGACTTGTTAAATTTTACCTCGATAACAGATCTGTTAAACGTAAACCGGAACTTAATCCGTCCTCATTTAAAGATTATTTCTTGATATATAAAACACTTATTCAGAGAAATCTTAATTTTAGATACAATTTTAGTGATCTTTGTTCCAAGAATATAGATATAAATATATTCTGGAATGTTATGGAGAAAGAGAGTTGGCCATTGCCTCAAATTTTATCAGAGGACTATGATGTTGATTTGTATTCGTTTAAGGATGATATATATAGCTTTCTGATGTTCAATAATGGAGTTTTTATTGAGCGATTAATTTCTATTCTTAAAAAATAAATTAGAATACTGTTGTATTTTTAAATATTTTCGATTAGATTATTTCGATAGATGAACTTGCTTGACAAAATCAGCATAACAGGGTATTAAAATGTTGCTGTTTGAACTTGACACTGGGTATGTTTTATAATACACTCAGTCGAGTCATTACAAAGTAAACGGGAGAGGTTATTATGTTATATAACGAAACTGAAAATGAAGATTTAATTGAAAATGAATATTTACTCGCTTCTTATGATGATGAAGATGAAGGTTTTGATGAGGATTTTGAGGAAGATGATGACGAAGACTTCGACGAGGAAGAAGGCGAAGAGGAAGATTTTGAAGAGGATGACCTTGATGAAGGGGATTTCGATGAGGAAGACTTCGACGATGAAGACTTTGATGAAGATGATTTTGGTGATGATGATTTTGATGATGAATATCTTGATGAAGATGATGATTATGATTTTGACGATGATGAAGACTTCGATGATTATGATGAAGAAGATGATGAAGAAGATGACTTTGATGATGAAGACGAAGATTATGATTATGACGATGATGATCTTGATGACTTTGATGAGGATGAATAGGATAAAATATGTTTTATAAAGAGAGGCTTTTCGACCTCTCTTTTTTTTAAGAAATTATATTTAATAGATGGTGGTTTTATGTTAAATAATATGATAAAAATTTTTATGGATGGCGGTCCGATAGTAATGGGTGCAATCCTTCTTTGTTCCATAGGTGCTGTGAGCATAGTTATCGAGAGACTTCTCTATTTTTCTAAAATAACGAAAAATGATAGTTCCATCGTAGAGCGGATAATGAATTCCATAAATAATGGAAGGTTCGATGAAGCGCTTGCGATATGTGAGACTTTGCCTACACCGGTGACCAATCTCATGAAGGCCGGTATAAAACATAGGGATTATAGTGAAGATCAGATACAAGAGGCTATTAAAGATGCTGCGAGCATGGAGATCCCGAAATTTGAGAAATATCTTACAACTTTAGGTTCTATCGCAAGTATTGCTCCTCTACTTGGATTGCTGGGAACTGTTATCGGTAATATGGAGGCTTTTGGTGTTATAGGTTCCGGCGGCGGGCTGGGGAATATGGAGCTCCTTGCTCAGGGGATATCTAAGGCTCTTATCACAACAGCGTTCGGGCTCGTTGTGGCTATCCCGGCAACACTTTTTTATAACCACCTGACTAATCGCGTTAACAACATGATACTTGAACTCGAGATAAAAGCTAACGAACTTGTACTTCTCCTTGTATATGGTAAGAATAAAAAACGTACTGACGGAGTGTAGTTATGTCTATCAAATTTGTGAGGAAACATCGTCCGCGTGCAGTGGTTGATATGGCGCCGATGATTGATATAGTTTTCCAGTTGATAATATTCTTTATGGTGGCGACAACGTTTAAGAGTACTACCGGTATGGAGCTTAAATTACCCGGTGCTAAGAATGTTTCTCAGATAAGCGAGTCGCCTCTAAAGATAACTATCAATAGCAGGGAAAAGATAGTCATCGGGGAGATGGTTGTTAATATTGATGAACTCGTTCCATTCATAGAAGAGAGTGCAAAAAGCGGAAAAAACGACAGAAAGTCTGCCATCGTATATGGAGATAAAAGTGTTGACTACGAAACAATTATCGATGTTATGGATATCTTACGCGGAGCCGGGTTTGATAATCTCGAGCTCGCTGTTGACAAGAAGAAATAATAAAGCGAGATAAAATATGACCTGCAGTAAAGTTGAAAAGAAAGATAAAATAATCAGATTGAATGTTTCATTTGTTATCTCGATAATAATCCACTTGATTGTATTTTTTTTGTTATTACTGCTGGGAATCAATAGGCCGGAACAGGTTAAATTAAAAGTTATAAAGTTGAATATTTCCAGTGCCGGAAGTCATACGATATCAGAAAAATCCGGCGGCGGCGGTAAGGTTTCTTCAGGGCGCACGTCGCGGTCGGTGGAGAATAGTACTGTAACTAATAATAAAAGTTCTATTGATAAAACTGAAAATCCCATTCAAAAACAAAACGGCAGTGTTTCATCTGATAATCAGGGTGATAAAATCGCAGAATACATTGAAAAAAGTAGAAATGATAACAAGAAGATAGAGGATGAGTTTTTTAAGAGCGGCGGGGAAGTGTCAGGTGGAAAAGCGGGAACTCCGGTAAGTGATGTGGATGATCTCCTCGGAGGGCTTGACGGGGACGGCGGAGTGAATTCCGGTCAGGTTAAAGAGGGGGGCGGATCTGGTGACGGCGGTATCAGCTGGGGGAGCGGCGGAGTCAGGTCTCTGCGTTACTCTAAAGAGATTGTCCTACCGGATTCTGTTTCCAGGTCGGGCAAGAAGTTCACTGTCGAGATAGAGTTTTCTGTTATTTCATCCGGGCATATTGCGAGGAGCCGTATTGTCCGCAGCTCCGGGAATGCGGAATGGGATGAGATCATTAAGACTCAGTTCATGGAATGGTCATTTGAACCAGTCAAAACCGGTATATCTTCCGGTACTATAATTATTGAGATCGCATATTGATTTTTACTCTGAAAAGGATAATAATTTCAACATCTGTAGTTGACTTGCTGTAGTGCCGTTTTACTGGCGATACTGTAATTAATAGGGGTTTTTATGGCAAAAATCAAAGTTCTTATTGTTGATGACTCGGCGATTGTCAGGAATGTGCTGTCCGAGAAATTAGCGGAGTCTCCCGATATAGAAGTTGTTGGAGTGGCGTCGGATCCGTTTATTGCGAGAAATAAGATTATAGATTTAAAACCAGATGTTATAACCCTCGATATCGAGATGCCGAGGATGGACGGATTAACATTCCTCACCAAACTGATGAGCTACTATCCGATGCCTGTCATAATAGTTAGTTCTGTTACAACTCATGACTCTACGGCGGCGATCAAGGCACTGGAGGTTGGTGCTTTTGATGTTGTGAATAAGCCCGGGAGCAGCATATCTGTCAAAGATGTTATTGATGAGATAATTTATAAAATTAAGATGGCATATAGTGTGAAGGACACTTATCTGACGAGAAGGGAGATTATTCAGAAGGGGCTTTTGAGTGGAGTTATAAAGAAGCAGAGCACTGACAAGGTTACGCTCGGCGGCTTTGTAACGACAGATAAGATTGTAGCCATCGGAAGTTCTACCGGCGGTACGATAGCACTCGAATACATATTGCAGAATCTTCCTGCTAATTTACCGCCGATATTGATCGTTCAGCATATGCCGCCGGGATTTACGAGTCAGTTCGCGGGAAGGCTCTGCGAACTCTCTCAACTTAGAGTGAAGGAGTCTGAGGACGGCGAGATAGTTACAAATGGGACTGTTTATATCGCAAAGGGCGGTTTCCATATGGTGACTGAAAGGCGCGGTAATAATTTATTTATAAGACATGCGTCGACAGAGCGTGTCCATCTTCAGAAACCGGCCGTTGACGAACTCTTTAACTCCCTCGTGAAGACTGTCGGGCAGAATGCACTGGCAATTCTCCTTACCGGGATGGGGCGGGACGGGGCGGAAGGACTTCTTAATCTCAAGAGAGCCGGAAGTCACACTATCGCTCAGGATGAGAGCAGTTCTATTGTGTGGGGAATGCCTAAAGCTGCTATTGATCTGGGGGCAGCCGTTGAAATATGCGGGTTAAAAGGGATCCCGGAACGGATAATTACTCTTGCAAAAGTTGGATTATAAAAAATATTTTATCAGGATGTGGAGATGATTGAGCGGACTTTAGTTATTCTTAAACCGGATTGCATTCAACGGGGGATTGCCGGTGAGATCTTGACGAGATTTGAGAAAAAAGGTTTAAAATTTGTTGCGATCAAGATGGCGATGGTTAGTGATGAGCAGGCGGGACGGCACTACTTTGAGCATAAAGATAAGCCGTTTTATAAGGATCTTGTAAGTTTTATAACGTCATCGCCAGTGATACTTGTTGTCATAGAGTCTGAGGAGGCTGTAAGGCTGGCAAGGAAACTTGCCGGAGCAACAAAAGTTGAGGATGCCGCTCCCGGAACTATCAGGGGAGATTATGTTATACATACGGCAAGTAACGTTGTTCACACGTCAGATTGTGTTGAGAGTGCGGAGCGGGAGATAGCGATCTTCTTTAAGCCGGATGAGATAATTGAT